>CAIWHY010000459.1 GCA_903912585.1 uncultured Thermoleophilia bacterium
CAACTCCGGCGACCTCCTCGTCGGCAAGGTCACGCCCAAGGGCGAGACCGAGCTCACCGCCGAAGAGAAGCTCATCCGCGCCATCTTCAAGGAGAAGGCCCGCGAGGTGCGCGACACCAGCCTCAAGGTGCCGCACGGCGAGGGTGGCAAGGTCATCGACGTCAAGATCTTCAGCCGCGAGAACAACGACGAGCTGCCGCCCAGCGTCAACGAGCTGGTGCGCGTCTACGTCGCCAAGAAGCGCAAGATCGCCGAGGGCGACAAGCTCGCCGGCCGTCACGGCAACAAAGGCGTCATCTCCAAGATCGTCCCCGAAGAAGACATGCCTCATCTCGAGGACGGCACCCCGGTCGAGATCATCCTCAACCCGCTGGGCGTCCCGTCCCGCATGAACATCGGCCAGGTGCTCGAGACGCACCTCGGCTGGGCCGCCCACATGGGCTTCCAGGCCGACGGCGGCCGCAGCAACTCACCGGCTCGCGTGGCATCGCCGGTGTTCGACGGCGCCACCGTCGAGGAGATCGACGACCTGCTCATCCGCAGCAGCCGCGAGAACCCCGACAGTCCGGTCCAGTTCAAGATCAACGAGAACGAACCGGCCGGTCGCCGCTGCTCCGGCAAGGTGTGGATGTACGACGGCCGCACCGGCGAGCGCTTCGACAACAAGGTCACCATCGGCTACATGTACATCCTCAAGCTGCTGCATCTCGTGGACGACAAGATCCACGCGCGCAGCACCGGCCCGTACTCGCTCGTCACGCAGCAGCCCCTGGGCGGCAAGGCCCAGTTCGGCGGCCAGCGCTTCGGCGAGATGGAGGTCTGGGCGCTTGAGGCCTACGGCGCCGCCTACGTGCTCCAGGAGATGCTCACCATCAAGTCGGACGATACCGTGGGCCGCGTCAAGGCCTACGAGGCGATCGTCAAGGGCGAGAACATCGCCAAGCCCAACATCCCCGAGTCGTTCAAGGTCCTCATGAAGGAGATCCAGAGCCTGGCTCTCGACATGTCGGTCCAGAGCGAGGAGGGCGCGGTGCTCGAGGTGCGCGAGGAGGACGACGATCTCCTGCGCGCTGCCGAGGAGCTCGGCATCGACCTCACCGCCGGCCTCCGGCGCCAGCAGGCCGACGCCTCCGAGCTTGCTCAGGTCGGGGTCGCCAGGTCGGCGCTTCAGGACGTGATCGGCGCCGGCAACGAGCCCTCCGAGGACCTCGACGAGGTCGACGAGGAAGTCGGGGCGGTCGGGGCCGAAGGCCTGCTCGCCGCCGCCCTCATCAGCCCGATCGATGAGGTCGGCGCTGTCGGCGCCGCCATCGATCTGCCGGACATCGAGGGACTTGACGACATCCTCGAGCTCGATGCCGACGACCTCGAGTCCGACGACGACGAATCGGATGATGAATGACCCCGCCTAGGCAGAGGGAGCGACAGTGATCGATATCAACAACTTCGACTCGATCCGCATCGGGCTCGCGTCGCCCAAGCAGATCGAGGCGTGGTCGAAGGGCGAAGTCACGAAGCCCGAGACGATCAACTACCGCACGCTCAAGCCAGAGCGTGACGGTCTGTTCTGCGAGCGCATCTTCGGTCCCACCAAGGACTGGGAGTGCTACTGCGGCAAGTACAAGCGCGTGCGCTACAAGGGCATCATCTGCGAGCGCTGCGGCGTCGAGGTCACCCGCGCCAAGGTGCGCCGCGAGCGCATGGGCCACATCAAGCTCGCGGCTCCCGTGAGCCACATCTGGTTCTTCAAGGGCGTGCCGTCGCGCATGGGCTACCTGCTCGACATCGCCCCCAAGGAGCTCGAGAAGGTCCTGTACTTCGGCGGCAGCTACGTGATCATCTCGGTCGACGCCGAGCGTCGCGACAACGATCTCATGATGCTCCAGGAGAAGATCGACGAGATCAAGGCGACGTACGACGCCTACGCCGAGAAGCGCTCGCAGGCGATCCGCGACATGCACGACGAGCTCATCACGATCGTGGACGGCGAGCGCGAGGCCGACGCGTTCCACGTGGACAGCGATCCCGAGGACGAGTTCGGCTACTTCAACTACTTCGATATCTTCGAGTCGTACCGGCGCATCGCGGCCAATGTGGCCGCGCTCGGCCCGGACGAGCTCAAGCAGCAGCGCACCAAGGCCGACAAGCTGCGCGACGACTACGTCGACCGCGGCTTCAAGAACGTCGAGCACGCCAAAGAGCAGATCGACAAGGCGTGGGACCAGTTCAAGACCATCGCCCCGCGCGACGTCATGGGCGACGAGACGCTCTACCAGCAGATGGAGCGCATGTTCGGCCGCGAGCCCGGCTACGAGCCGGAGAGCTTCGGCGTGTACTTCACCGGCGGCACCGGCGCCGAGGCCGTGCGCGAGCTCCTCAAGCGCGTCGACCTCGAGGCCGAGGCGATCGAGCTGCGCGAGACCATCCAGACCGCCAAGGGCCAGCGTCAGGCGCGCGCCGTCAAGCGCCTCAAGGTCGTCTCGGCCTTCCTGCGCAGCGGCAACCACCCGGAGTGGATGATCCTCGACGTCGTCCCGGTCATCCCGCCGGAGCTGCGCCCGATGGTGCAGCTGGACGGCGGCCGCTTCGCGACCAGCGACCTCAACGACCTCTACCGGCGCGTCATCAACAGGAACAACCGCCTCAAGAGGCTGCTGGACCTGCAGGCGCCGGACATCATCGTCAACAACGAGAAGCGCATGCTGCAGGAGGCCGTCGACGCACTCTTCGACAACGGCCGCCGCGGGCGCGCCGTCACCGGCCCCGGCAACCGCCCGCTCAAGTCGCTGAGCGACTTGAGCGGGCGGTTGCCCGGGCCCGTGACGGCGCGGCCGCGGCGGCCGTTGTCGAAGAGCGCGTCGACGGCCTCCTGCAGCATGCGCTTCTCGGTGTTGACGATGATGTCCGGCGCCTGCAGGTCGAGCAGACGCTTGAGGCGGTTGTTCC
>CAIWHY010000460.1 GCA_903912585.1 uncultured Thermoleophilia bacterium
ACGCCGGCGTGCAGTGCATCGAGTGCCACGACCGCGTGGTCCACAAGGTCGTCCCCGGCAAGACCTACGTCGATCCGCGCTCGATGGCGTTCTGCATGACCTGTCACGACGGCAAGCGCGCGCCGGCGAGCTGCCAGACCTGCCACGCGCCGCCGCACGAGGCGCGCGGCACCTGCACCGACTGCCACGTCGGCGGCACGTGGGCGAGCGACTTCAAGCATCCCGTCGCCCTGGGGCCGCGCCATCAGGCACTCGTCTGCGAGAAGTGCCACACACGCTCGACGCCGCAGGCGATGGGCTTCGCCTCCGGCTGCGTCAGCTGCCACGCCAAGCGCCACACGACCGTGTCCATCACGCTCTGCGCGAAGTGCCACGTGCCGACGCACTTCAAGCCCTCGACCTTCAAGCACCCGCGCTCGGGCTGCGAGAGCTGCCACAAGCCGCCGCACCCGGACCGCGGCACCTGCCTGCGCTGCCACACGCTCACGTCGTGGGCGAACCGCCTGGGCCACCCCTTCCCGCTCTCGGGCACGCACACGACGTTCGCCTGCGAGAAGTGCCACACCAGGGGGATCGACGCCCCCGGACTGGACTGCAGCAGCTGCCACAAGCCCCCGCACTCGAGCTACGGGGCCTGCTTGAGGTGCCACACGATGACGTCGTTCGCCTCGCACTTCTCGCACCCGTTCCCGCTCTCCGGCACGCACACCACGTTCACCTGCGAGAAGTGCCACACGAAGGGGATCAGCCAGCCCGGGCTCAACTGCGACAGCTGCCACCACCGGCCGCACAGCAACTACGGGACCTGCCTGAACTGCCACACGATGACGTCGTTCGCCTCGCACTTCAGCCACCCCGTCCCGCTCGGCGGGCGCCACGCGACGTTCGCCTGCGAGAAGTGCCACACCAAAGGGATCAGCCAGCCCGGGCTCAACTGCGACAGCTGCCACCACCGGCCGCACCCCTACTACGGCCCCTGCCTCCAGTGCCACACCATGACCTCGTTCGCCTCCAGCTTCTCGCACCCGTTCAAGCTGGCCGGCGTGCACACCACGTTCGCCTGCTCGCGCTGTCACGTGAACGGCATCGGCTCGCCGGGCGTCGCTTGCACCAGTTGCCACGGCAACAACCATGGCGGCCTCACCAACTGCGCCCAGTGCCACACGCAGGCCGGCTGGACGCCGACCACCTTCAGCCACGGCAACACCGGCATGGACGGCTGGCAGCGGATGGCCTGCAGCCAGTGCCACCCCAACAACCAGTTCGCCAAGGTGTACTGCTCCTGCCACAACGGGAAGATCCCGAGCGACTGATACCTCCGCGCGGCCGCCGTTTGCCGGAAGCCCCGTGGTGAAAGGAACCTCGGGAATGAGCCGCCGGGAATAGAACGGTGGCCGTGTCCCCGTTTCGAGGAGGGTCACCATGACCGACGAGCATCTTCCCAGCGTGTATCGCAAGTTTCGGGCCGACTATCCTGGCGTGGCCGAGGCGCTCGACGGCCTCGGGCGCGCCGCCGACGAGGCCGGGCCGCTCGACGAGCACACCGTGCGCCTCGTGAAGCTGGGCTTGGCCGTGGGCGCGGCTGCCGAGGGAGCGGTGCGCTCCAACGCCAGAAAGGCGCTCGCCGCCGGGGCGTCACCCGAGGAAGTGCGGCACGTCGCGCTCCTCGCGATCACGACCTGCGGGTTCCCGGCGTCCATCGCGGGCGCGGGCTGGATCGATGAGGTACTCGCCGGCCGCGCGTGACGACATGAAGTTCATGCTGATGATGTTCGGAGATGTGGCGACCCTGACGCAGACCAGGTCGCCTGCGTGGATCCGCGAGATGATCGCGTTCATGACGCAGTTCGACGCGGATCTCAGGCAGACCGGCGAACTGGTCTACGACGAGGGTCTCGCAGACGGCAGCACGGCCAAGATCGTCGGCCTCGAGGGCGGCGTGCCGGTCGCACGTGACGGCCAGATCGCCGGGGATGGGCCGTCGCTCATCGGTTTCTGGGTGGTGGACGTGGCGAGCGAGGCGCACGCCATCGCGATCGCCGCGCGCGTGGTCGCCTTCATCGAGGCGCCCGTGGAGGTAAGGCCGATCCCGGCTGGGCCGCCCGAGATCTGACGGCGGCGGCAAGGAAGCGAGTGCCATGGATGAGAGACCCCCGGCGGACCGGCCTTGGCCGGAGTTGCCCTACGAAGAGTTCGCGCCGACGATGCACCTGCTCCACATGAGCATGCAGATGGTCGGCAAGCTCATGCTGCTCAAGCCGTTCGAGCCGCAATGGGCGAACGTCGTCCTGCGGCTGACCGGCCGCGGGCTCACGACCGGGCCGATCCCCTGGAAGGGCGGGACGTTCACGGTGGACGCCGACTTCCGCGCCCACGAGGTCGGCGTCTCCACGTCCTGGGGCACGAGCGGGGGGCTCGCCTACGCGCCGATGTCGGTGGCCGCCTGGCACGACGGGTTCTTCTCGCTGCTGTCGCAGGCGGGCATCGCCGTGACCATCAACGAGAAGCCCCAGGAGCTCGCCGCACCGATCCTCTTTCCCGACGACACGGCGCCGCGGCCATACGAGGCGGCGCTCGTGGAAGCGTGGTTCCAGGCGCTGCACACCTCGGCCGCCGTGATGCAGCGCTACCGCGCCTGCTTCGCCGCCAAGACGCCGCCGATCGGCTTCATGTGGGGCTCATTCGACCTGCGCGACATCCGCCTGGGCGGCACGGCGCTGCCCACCGAACCCGGCGCAGCGTACATCGACCGCAACGCGATGAACGAGGACCAGGTGATGAGCGGCTGGTGGCCGGGCAGCCCGGCGTACCCGCGCCCTGCGTACTACTCCTTCATCCACCCCAGGCCGGACGGCATCGAGACGGTGGACCCGCAGCCGGCGGCCGCGCGCTGGGACGCCGGCCTCGGCGAGTTCGTCCTGGACTACGACGACGTGCGCGCAGCGGGCGACCCGGAGGCCGCGCTGCTGGCCTTCCTCGACTCGGCCTATGAGGCCGGGGCACAGAAGGCCGGGTGGGACCCGGCCTGGATCTGCCCCGGCCGCCCCGAACCCGCGTCCCAAAGAGAGGCTTCATGAGCGACGATTGCTCTCATCTCGACCAGATCGTGGCGGGCGTCGCGCCG
>CAIWHY010000461.1 GCA_903912585.1 uncultured Thermoleophilia bacterium
GGATTGCCACGCAGCCTATGCCGCAGCCGACCCGCATGTGCGGCGACTCTTCAATCAAGCGTTCTTCGAGAAGATCTATGTGCACGACGACGGCGAGGTCACTCACGATCTGGCCGAGCCGTTCAAGATTCTCCTTGACCCCGAGCTACCCGGCCGCCTCACCAGGGCCATGCATGAGGAGGAGCTGCCGGATTGGCTAGATTCCGGCTCCTTGTGGTTGAACGACGACGGCCTCGTCAATGACGAGGCCGTGGGTTCGAACATGATGGTTTTGGTGGGCCCAGCAGGACTCGAACCTGCGACCGGACGATTATGAGTCGCCTGCTCTAACCAACTGAGCTATAGGCCCACGCGTGCCAGCAGACCGGCCGGCCGCGTCGCAAAGACCGGCCGGCCCCGCGAAGGCGAGGAACAGCCTCGCGGAGCGCCCCAATGATACGCTCTGCGCGACGGGCAATGCACGGACGCGGGGAGGGGCGACACGGTGAGCGAGCCGCCGGCACAGGACCAGGTCATGCGGGCCTCCGAGCTCGTGCGCCGCACGGCGATCATCACGTTCACGATCCTCGGCATCCTCGCGCTCGTCCTCCTGCTCGTGAAGGTGCGCAGCATCCTGCTCTGGGTGCTGATCGGCATCATCCTCGCGATCGCGCTCAAGCCGGCGGTGGACTGGCTCGTGCGCCACCACTTCAACCGCGTGCTCGCGGCGCTGCTCGTATCATTCATCGCCTTGGGCGTCATCGTCGCCGTGCTGTTCGCCATCGCCGCGCCCGTCTTCTCCCAGTCCGGCGACTTCATCCGCGCCCTGCCGCAGCTCGTGCACTCGCTCTTCGTGCGCGGCGGCCAGATGAACTTCGTCGAAGTGCGGCTGCACGTGCTCGAGCACCTGCGCGCCATCACGCCGTCGCAGGTCGTCAAGGTCCTGATGGGCAACCAGCAGACGATCATCGGCGCCGTGACCGCGGCGGCTACCCTGGTGGCGGCGGTCGTCACCATCCTCACGATCATGGTGATGATGCTCATCGAGGGCCCGCGCGCGTGGGGTTCTCTCCTGGAGTCGCTGGTCGAGAACGAGCGCGGCTGGGCGGAGCGCATCGGCCAGAACTTCCTGCGCGCCACCGGCGGCTACGTGCGCGGCAACCTCGCCATCAGCCTCGTCGCCGGCATCGCCTCCTACATCGTGCTCAAGATCCTCGGGGTGCCGTATGCCGAGACACTCGCCGTGCTGGTTGCGATCCTCGACATCGTGCCGCTGGTCGGAGCGACCATCGGCGCCGTGATCGTCTGCATCGTCGGCTTCGCCGCCGGCGGCCACTGGAGCGGCTTCGTGACCGGCATAGTGCTGGTCGTCTTCTTCGTCCTGTACCAGCAGTTCGAGAACAACGTGCTGCAGAACATGGTGTACTCGCGCACGGTGTCGCTGTCGCCGCTCGTGGTGTTCATCGCAGCGCTGGTCGGCGCCTCGCTGCTCGGCATCGTCGGCGTGCTGCTGGCGATCCCGCTGGCTTCCGCCGGCTGGGTGCTGGGGCGCGACCTGATCGCCCTGCGCAAGGAGCGCCACGGCGGCGCGCCGCACGAGCCGATGATCGGGACGTCGCCGCCGGGGGATCCGCCGGGCTGAGCCGGCGGCGAGGCGAATCGAGACCTGGTCGGCCGGCCGCAGCGAACGCCGCGGCGGAGCGCGAGTCGCCCTGACGCCGGGACCGCGCTACCCGGCCGACCTGACCTCGACGAGCGTCGAGTGGAGCCGTGCGCCGCGGCTCGGCAGGGTCGGGACGGCGGTCGTGAGGACGTTCGCGGAGCCCGCCGTATCGACGCCGTGAGAGTCGAAGCGCGGCTCCACTCCGGCCATCAGCGAGACGACGCCGGCCATCACCTGGGCCGTCACGCGACACGGAAGGCGCATCGTGCCCTGCGCGCTCGTGACGATCACCTCGTCGCCGTCGGCCAGGCCACGCGCGGCGGCATCGCCCGGGCTCACCCACAAGGCGCGGTCGTCGCGAGCGCGGAACCAGGGGATCTCGGCCAGCTGCGTGTGGACGCGGAAGCGGGACTTTGGAGTCACGAGGCGCAGGGGAAACGCCTCATCCGCCGCGAGGACTCGGGCCGTGGGCGTGGCCGTGAGACCCGCCGCGACGCAGCCAGAGCCGCTCAACTCGACCTTGCCAGACGGCGTGGCGAGCGGCGCGCCCGCGGGGTCCGCCGCGAACGCGGCCAAACCGACCCGCTCCTGGTCGGCCCCCCAGTAGATGCCGCTGCGCCGGAACTCCTCGGCGTCGCTGATCTCCGAGTCGGCCACGCAGGCGCGCAGCCATGCGTCGGCGTCCCTGCCGTCCGTGTAGGCGTGGCCACAGCCCATGGCCTCGGCGAGGTCGGCGAAGATGGCGTAGTCGTCGCGCGCCTGCCCCGGAGGCGCCGTCACGCGGTGGGAGAAGAGCAGGTAGTTGGCCAGCGTGAAGACGACGTCGTCGCGCTCGAGCCAGTGCGTGGCCGGCAGCACCACATCGCAGTAGCTGGCGGTCGTCGTGAGGAAGAGGTCGTGGCAGACGGAGAACTCCAGCGCCTGCATGGCGCGGATGCTCGCGGCCACGTCCGCGCCCTGCACGACGTAGTTGCCGCCGACGTTGTAGGCGGCGCGGATGTCGGCGGGGTAGCCGCCCGCGCGCCCGCGGAGCACGGCGTCCGCCCAGTCGTTGGCCGGGACGCCGCTGGAAGCGGGCGCCGGAGGCACGGGGATCTTCGCGATCCGGGGCTGCGGCAGGCCGCCCCACGTGCGCCCGCCGCTCGACCCTCCCAGGCGGCCGAGGTCGCCGGTCACCGTCTGCAGGGCGATGGCGAGGCGGACCGCCTCCTCCCCGCCGACGGTCCGCTGGATCGAAAGGCCCGGCACGAGCGCGACGGGCCGGTGGCGCGCCCACTCGTGCGCCAGCGCGACGATGCGCGCCGCCGGCACGCCGCAGATGCGCTCGGCCCACTCCGGCGTGGCCGGCTCCCCGCCGGCGCCGGAGCCGGCGTCGTCCAGGCCCAGCACCCGGCGCCTGAGGGCCGCGTACCCCGACGCGTGCGCGGCGACGGACTTCTCGTCGACCGTGCCCTCGGTGATGAACACGTGCAGCAGCGCCAGCATGAGGGCGCTGTCGGTGCCCGGCCACACCGGCAGCCACTCGGTGCCGAGCAGCCTCGCCGTCGTGGTGCGGCGCGGGTCGATCACGACGACGGGCACGCCGCGCCGCTTGGCCTCGCGCACGCGCGCCCGCCACTCGCAGCCCATGATGCAGTCGACGAGGTTGGCTCCCCAGAGGACGATCATCCCCGAGTCCCGCAACGTGGCCGGGTCGATGCCGGCCTGTTGCGTGCCCAGGACCACCGGCTGCGTGTACCTCGACGTAGCCGAGCTGTAGCTGTCGGTCTGCTCGACGTGCCCGCCGATGAGATTGAGGAAGCGCGCCGGCAGGTCCACGGTGTCGTGCACGACGCCGCGGCACGAGCCCGAGCCTCCCAGAGAGATGATGGCGCCGTCGCCGTGCTTCTCGCGCACGGCGCCGAGGCCGTCGGCGACCAGCCGCACGGCCTCCGACCAGCTCGCCTCGCGGAACCGGCCGGAGCCGCGGGGGCCGGTGCGCACGAGCGGCGTCGTGAGCCGCTCGGGCGCCTGCTGCTGCATCCAGGCGCGGTGGCCGCGCACGCAGCCCTTGAGGTGCGGGCCGCCGGCGGGGTTGTCGGCGATGCGCATGACGCGGCCGCCCTCGACTGTGGCCAGCAGCGGGCAGCCGCCGCCACAGTCGCGATTGCAGGCGACCGGCAAGGTCGTCGACCCATTCTGTGTGCGCACGGTCATCCGAATCCAGCCTCCCGTCGTCGGTCCCGACCGTGAGAGGATAC
>CAIWHY010000462.1 GCA_903912585.1 uncultured Thermoleophilia bacterium
CCGCTGCCGCGCCGCCGCCGGTCGCGCCTGTCTCGGCGCCCCGCGCCGCGCCCGCTGCCCCGGCCGTCCCCTCGGACTCCAGGGCCTGCGCGCCGGGTCGCGGTCCGGGCGGCGCGCCGGGACCCGCGTCCTCGGGGGACGCGGCGAACAGTTCGTCGTCAGGCGGCGGGTTCAAGGCAGTGGCGGATCACTGTGAGAGGGGCAGGTCGGCTCGGGCGCTGAGGATACCACAGGCTCGAGGCCGGGCCGGCCGGCTCACGTCGCGCCATGCGGCCCCTCGGGCTTCACGCGCGCGCGTCGAGGACGCCCGCGAGCAGCTCCACGATCGGCCGCGCCAGCTCACGCTTCGGGTCGAGGCTTGGGTTGTAGATCGTCACGTCCATGCCGAGCAGCGCCGGCGAAGCCGCGAGCGGTCGCAGAAGCGTCGCCATCTGCTCCCAGTCCAGGCCGCCCGGCAGCAAGTAGTCCACAGCGGGCATGGCGGTAGTCGAGAGGGCGTCGAGATCCAGGTGAAGCCAGAACCGCCCGGGATCGGCCGCAAGGGCCGTGGCAGCCTCGGCGCCGACCTCCGCCGGTCCATCGGCCAGCACGCGTACGTCGTCACGGAAATGCGCGTCCGGGATCTCGGCGAGGGGGTCCGGGGCGCCTGCGGCCGTCATCTCCCACGCGTCGCGAAACGCGAGCACCCACGCGTCGCGCGGCTGGAGCAAGGGCACCGCGCTGCCGGCGTTGACCAGCTCGTCGGGGCCGGCGCCGGTGAGCACGCGCAACTCCATGTCGGCGAGGGCGCCGGCCGGGGAGGTCGCGCCGTCGTAGTAGTCGTAGTGGCCGTCTACGAACGCAAGACCTGTGCGGCCGGCGTGCCGGCGCAGGGCGGCGAAGATACCGACGAGCACGCCGCAGCAGCCGCCAATCACAAGCGGCAGGCCAGGGCGCCTCAGGAGGTCGAGGACGCCGTTGCGTACGAGCCCGGTCGCCACGCGGATCTGCTCATACGCGACAAGACCCGTGGAGGGGTCGCGTGCCGCGTCCGTGATGGCGATGGGCAGGTCCCCGAGATCGACGCCGCCAACGGCGTCCACGAGGCCGGCGGCACGAAGCGCGGCCGGCATGAGGTTCACGCCTTCGAGAAGCGCCTCTGATTCCATCGGCGCGCCAAGGATGATGATGTTCCGCCGGTCGTTCACGACGTTGTACTACCCGGCGAGGAACGCGGTGATGCGCGCCTCCAGGCCCTTTGCCGGGACCTCGTCGACGACGCCGTTGACCGTCTTCGTGTCGTGGAAGGCGGCGACGCCGCTGCCATCGAGGAAGCAGCGCGTGAGGCGGATGCTGCCGCCGTGCGTCACGAGCAGCGCCGCGCGGCCGCCACGGGCGACGTCGCGCAGCGCCGCGAGCACGCGCCGCTGCTGGTCGGCGAGGCTCTCGCCGCCGGGGAAGCGGAAGCTGTCCGGATGCTCGCGGTAGTGCTGCCAGGCCTCGGGCTCCTCGAGCGCGATCTCCGCGAACAGGCGGGTCTCCCACTCGCCGCGGTGCGTCTCGGCGAGCCGCGGGTCGACGATCATCGGGAGCTCGCCGCCGAGCTGGTCGCGCACGATCTCGGCGGTCTCTCGGGCGCGCGCTAGATGGCTGGTGACGACGAGCTCGAGGCCGCGCCCTGCAAGCGCGCGACCCTGGGCGCGCGCCTGGGCGCGGCCGTCCTCGTTGAGGTGCACCTCGGCCCAGCCCTGGCAGCGCGCGGGCTCGCGGTTCCAGTCCGTCTCGCCGTGGCGCAGGAGCAGGATGGTCATTCGTCGCCCGGCGTCACGCCTCGTGGAAGTGCAGCAGCGTGTCGCCGCGCACGCCCAGGCGGAGCGTCTCGACCGAGATGACCTCGTCCGGCGGGATGTTGCCGAGGTTCACGTTGGCGCCGAACTGCTTGATGAACCAGGACTGCTGCTTCTTGATCGGCGCCTCGAAGAGCAGCTGCGCCGGGTCGACGGCGGAGCGTATCTCGTCGATCAGGCCTTCCTTGACCTCGCCGCCCGGCTGGTACACGCCTACCGTGCCCGACTCGCGGCCCTCGGTGATGACCTTCCAGGCGCCGGCGTCGAGCTCACGCTTGATGGAGTCGACCCACTTGAACGGCGCGATCACCACGGTCTCGTCCTTGCTGCCGACCTCGCTGAGCACGCGGAACTCCTTGGCGAAGCGGCGCAGGTAGGCGAGCTTGTCGTCCTCGGCCATCTCGATGGTGCCGTCCGAGATCTCGACGCAGGTCATCTCGCACTCGCGCACGAGGGCCAGGTACTCCTCCACCTTGCCCTGGAGCACGCAGACTTCGAAGAACGTGCCGCCAAAGCACACGGGGACGCCGAAGCTCTGGTAGAGCGCGACCTTCTCCTTGACGTTCGGGGTCACCGCGGCGGTGCCCCAGCCGAGCTTGACGATGTCGACGTAGCTCACCGCGACCTCGAGGAACTGGCGCACCTGGTCGAGGCTGTAGCCTTTGTCGAGCACGTGCGTGAGGCCGCTCTCGCGCGGCTTCGTCGTGCGCTCGGGAAGCGCGAGAAAGTCGAACATCGGCAGTCCCTCCGTGGTCGCTGGCCGGCCAAGCCGGCACTCCGAGCATGGTACCAGACGCCTGCGGGGCCTTCCGTCGCGCCGCCGTCAAGTCCCCGCGGCGCGGCTCAAGCCTTGGCGAACAGCGCCACGCCGCTGAGGAAGAGCACCACGGCGAGGCAGATGCGCAGCACCCGTCCGGGGGCGCGCACCGTGAGCTGCGAGCCGATGAGCACGCCGGGGATCGAGCCCATGAGCAGCGCCCCCACCATCCAGAGGTTGACGTTGCCGAAGCCGATCTGCGCGATGCCGGTAGCGGTCAGCAGGATCATGGCCTGGAAGATGTCGGTGCCGACGATGCGGTCGGTGGCGAGCGGATAGAAGAGGATCAGGAAGACGCCGATGAAGGTGCCGCTGCCGACCGAGGTAAGCCCGATCATGAGGCCGGCGACCGCTCCCAGCAGGACCGTCATCAGCTTCGTGCGCGTCGACAGCGTGATGTTCTCGCGGCGGTGCTGCCGGTCGGCGCGCATCACGACCTTGACGATGAGCAGAACGCCGACGGCCATCAGCGCCGTGCCGATGGCGCGGTACAGGATGCCGTTGAGCACGTCGCCGTAGTTGTGCTTCAGATAGGTGATGGCGCCCACGCCGAGGAGGCTCATGGGCACGCTGCCGGCGCAGAGCCAGAGGGCGAGAGGCAGATCGACCGAGCCCTGCTTCCAGTGGCGCCACGAGCCGAAGACCTTGGTGACGGCGGCGTACGTGACGTCTGTGCCCACGGCGAGCGTCGGCGAGAAGCCGAAGACGAAGATGAGGATGGGCGTCATCAGCGCTCCGCCGCCCATCCCTGTGAGACCGACCAGGAACCCGACGAGCAGGCCCGTGAGGGTGAGGTACGGGTTGAGGTGGCCGCCCGCGCCCGCGTAGACCGCGGCCACGAACAGGCCCCAGCCGCCGAGGCCGAGCGCCCAGCGCCGGCGCCAGCGGCCGCTCGGGGCGGGCGCGGGGCGAAACGGCGGCAGCGCCCCTGCGGGGAGCGTACAATACGGGCCCAGCACCCGCTCCGGCGGCTCGAGCACCCGCTCCGGCGGCTCGAGGACCGCGACGTCCGTCTCGATCGCCACGCCCACGTCCGCAGCCGTTCCCGTATCCGTCATGACGTCCTCTTCTACAGCCAGCCGGTCCGTTCCGCCCCAGAGGCGCTTGGGGCAGTGATGATGGGCGAGTATGAATGTGTCCTGCTTATTTGTCAAATAAGAAATTCACATTCACAGGCTTGACCCGAAGCGGTCCTGCTGCTACCTTACACACATCACGTTTGCTAATAGTTACGATAAGCATGTTGCACGAGGAGGAACCAGGATGCAGTTCGCCACCAGCCCCGAGGAGATCCACGAGCTCGTCGACGGTCTGAACTTCAAGGAGAAGGTCGACCGCTCGCTGGCGCTCATCAGCGACGCCTACGAGGAGTACGGCGAGGGCCTGGTCGTCGCCAACAGCCTCGGCAAGGACTCCGTTGTGGTCTGGGACCTCGCCAAGCGCGTCGACCCGGCCATCCGCGGCTTCATCGTCACCACGCGCTTCAAGCCGGCCGCGACCAAGACGTTCATGAACGACGTCGTCGCCCGCTACCCGGAGACGCGCGTGTTCAAGAACGACGCGGAGGTCCCCGAGGCGCTCTACGCCACGGACCCCGACCAGTGCTGCGACCTGCTCAAGGTGCAGCCCGTGCGTCAGGCCATCGAGGAGATGGACGTCAGCTGCTGGGTCACCGGCCTGCGCTGCACCGAGGGCCGCACGCGCACCGACTACCTCGAGGTCGAGGAGCGTGACGAGGGGCTGCTCAAGCTGAACCCCGTGCTGCTGTGGCACGAGCGCGAGATCTGGCAGTACATCGCGCTCCGCCAGGTGCCCGTGAACCCGCTCTACGGCGAGGGCTACCGCTCGCTCGGCTGCGAGCCGTGCACCAAGGTCTCGACCGGCGCCAACGAGCGCGACGGCCGCTGGATCGGCACCAGCAAGTGCGGCGGCGAGTGCGGCATCCACACGCGCCCGCTCAAGACGGTCGCTGCGGGCTGAGCGGCGAGCCTGCCGGCGGGGTCACGTCGGCGGCGCGAGACGTCCGCAGGCGCCGCGCTCAAGGC
>CAIWHY010000463.1 GCA_903912585.1 uncultured Thermoleophilia bacterium
AGCTCGTGAGGATCGAGTCGAAGGTGGCGACGAAGCGGCCCGTCAGGCGCAGGTTCAGGTAGTCGAGCACGTTGAGGAACTTGAAGGTGCGCTCGTAGACCTCGGGAAAGGCGTCGCGCACGAGGAGCATGTGCGCCGCGGGATCCTTGCCCGTCGGCGAGGGCATGCCGCCGGTGAGGCGGATCCAGCGCCGGATGCGCGCCAGGCTCATGCCCTGCATGTTGGCGAGCCCGCCGAACTGCCGGCGCAGGTGCGGCGCGCCGCGCATGTCCATCCAGAGGATGCAGTCCATGAGCGCGGCGCCGTGCTCGTCGACCGACACGGTGCCCTCGCCCTGGGTGCTGCAGCATACGGCGGCGACCTCCGAGGCCGGGCCGTCGTGGCGAGCGAGCAGCCGCCGCGTCGCGGCGGTCAGCGCCCGCCACCAGTCGTCCGGCGCCTGCTGCGCGCCGCCGCCCGGCAGCACGCGCAACTCGACGGGCTCGGCCTCCCAGGCGGCCACGCGCCCATCGACGCCGATGAGCGCGACCTTGGCGCCCGACGTGCCGAGGTCGACGGCGAGGACGTACCTCGCTGCGCCGCTCACCGGCTGCGCGCCTTCGCCTTCATCGCCGGAGCATAGCACTGGGCCGGCGAGCGACGGCGAGCCCCTCTCGCCGCCGGCCGGCGCGGCCCGCGTACCGGCCCGGCTCAGCCCGCCGCGAACGCCTGCGCCAGGTCGGCGATCAGGTCGCCGGCGTCCTCGATGCCCACCGAGTAGCGGATGAGCCCCTCGGGGATGCCCATCGCGGCGCGCTCCTCGGCCGTGCACTCGACGTGGCTCGTCGTCGCCGGCGGGCCGGCGATCGTCTCCACGGCGCCGAGGTTGGCGGCGCGGTGCACCAGCCGCAGGCGCGGCAGCAGGCGCTTGACCGCGCCGAAGCCGCCTTCGAGCCCGAAGCTCAGCACGCCGCCGAAGCCGCGCATCTGACGCGCCGCGACGTCGTGGTGCAGGTGCGTCTCGAGGCCGGGGTAGTTGACGACACTCACGGCCGGCTGCTCGACGAGCCAGCGCGCGATGCGCAGGGCGCTCTCGTTCTGCCGGCCGATGCGCAGCGCCAGCGTCTTCATCCCGCGGACCAGCAGGTACGCCGCCATCGGGTCCAGGGCGGCGCCGGTGATCTCGCGATAGTGGTAGACCTTGGCCACCAGCCCGGGATCGCCGCAGAGCACGCCGCCGAGCGCGTCGGCGTGGCCGCCGAGGAACTTGGTGGCGCTGTGCAGCACGAGGTCGGCGCCGAGGGCGAGCGGGTTCTGGTTGATCGGCGTGGCGAAGGTGTTGTCGGCGACGACGATCGCCCCCGCGGCGTGTGCGGCGGCCGACACCCGGGGGATTTCCATGACCTTGAGCGTCGGGTTGGTCGGCGTCTCCAGGTAGACGAGGTCGCAGCCGCGCGCGATGGCCGCCTCGATCTGCTCGTGCTCGCCGGTCGCGCAGAGCTCCACGGCGACGTTCTGGCGCGGCAGGAAGTCGACGAACAGCTGATTGGTCCCGCCGTAGGAATCCTTGATCGAGACGATGCGCTGCCCGGGAGCGACGAGCGCGAACAGCGTGTTGCTGATCGCCGCCATGCCGGTGGAGAAACTCGTGGCGGCCTCCGCGCCCTCGAGGATGCGGACCTTCTCCTCGAAGGCGTGCACCGTGGGATTGGTGTTGCGGCTGTAGATGTGGCCCGGCTTGCGCCCTAGCGCCACGTCCAGCCACTCGTCTACGTCGGGGTACCCGTAGGCGGCGCTGTAAACCACCGGCACCTGCGTCGCACCTTGGACGAGAGACTCGCTCTCGCCGGCGTGCACGGCCAGCGTGGCCGGCGAGAGCTCCGGCAGCGAGCCGTCCTGCGGCGGCGTTCCCTCGGTCATGGCGGCGCTCCTTTGCTCGTCTGGCGGCGTCCGACCGGCTTGCCGGAGACCAAGATGAACCTACCCTCGGGCGCGCCGCCGCGTCCACCCAGCCGGCAAGGAGCACGCCGGCACGTGAGTCGGGTCAGGAGCCCGTGACGCTCCGCGTCCAAGCCAGCGTCGGCTCCACCTGATTGAAGGTGAAGAGGTGGGCGCCGCGGATGCCGAGGTCGGCGCCCTCGGCGCTCCGCTCCAGCCCCTCCGCGATGGAGCGCACGAGCGGCGTGGGGTCATAGCGTCGGGAGCGCGAGAGGGCGACGAGCTGGCGCCCGTGCTTGCGCAAGTAGCGAAGCGACGCCCCGACGCCGGTCTTGAGCGAGATCTCGGCCAGCTTGCGGCGCTCGACCACGCCGGGGAGGCCGACGACGACCGGCAGGTCGATGCCTGCGGCACGGATCGCCTGCACCCAGTCGATCAGCGCGCCGGCGTCGAAGCAGAGCTGCGTGACGATCTCGTCGGCGTGCGGCTGCTTGCGGCGCAGCGCCTCGAGCAGCTTGTCGTCGGCGATCAGCGGGTGGCCCTCCGGGTAGCCGCCGATACCGATGCGCGCGAACGGATGAGGGAGGCCGGCGAGCTCGTCGAGCAGGTCGCCGGCGTCCTGGTACGGCCCGGCGGGCGGCGTGGCGTCGCCGCCGACGACGAACGCCTCGTGCACGCCTGCGGCCGCGAGGCGTTCGGCCCAGCCGGCGAGCTCGCTCCGCCCGCTCACCATGCGCGCCGCGAGATGCGGAATCACTTCGTAGCCGCTCGCGGCGAGGCTCTCCGCGACCTCGATCGTGCGCGCCTGACCGTGCCCCGGCGAGGCGGTCACGGTGACCCGCGCGCCTGCGGGCAGCACCGCCACCTTGTCTTCG
>CAIWHY010000464.1 GCA_903912585.1 uncultured Thermoleophilia bacterium
GAGCAGCTGGTCAAGGGCGTCGCACGTCGCGTGGAGCGGCGCCTGACCAGCGACGACCGCGCCTTCCGCGTGCGCCCCGACTCCTTCGTGCTGGTGCTTCCCGGCCTCACGGTCGCCCAGGCGCGTGAGCTCGCCGAGGGCGTCGCGCACGACGTGAGCGCGACCCTGATCGGGGGGCGCCGGCAGACGCTGGCCGCCGGCGCCGCGTCGTTCCCGACGGTCCGCCGGCTCGACGACCTGCTCGAAGCGGCGCGCGCCGGCGCTCTGCCGCCCGCGTCGGGGAGCACGCCCGCCGCCGTGCCGCTGCCACTCGCCGCGGCCCAGTGACGACGTGGCGGCCCTTCGCGGGCCGCGCTCTGTCACCCCCCACGCGGCGCGTCTTGCCACACTCCGCGCGCATCGCTACGCTGCGACTGTGGAGATCGACATCGTCAACGAGCGCGTCCCGCAAGGCGTCGCCGTGCGCGCGCGGGTGCGACTCTCGGGGCGCGAGACGAACCGGCTCTTCCTGAGCGGGGACACGTTGATCGAGCTGCCGCTGGACGGCGCCTTGCCGGACGCGGCCGGCGCCCCTCTCCCCCGCACCAGCATCTTCCTCAGCGAGCTCGCCGGCACTGCCGACGGGTTCGTCCGCGTGTTCGTGGACGAACCTGCGGCGGCGGCGTTCGCCGCCGCCCTGCGCACCTCACTCGAAACTGCCCTGGAGGCAACGTGAACGATCATGCCGATTCACTCGCGGCCCGGCTCGCACCGTACCGCGAGACGCCCGGCATCCTCGCGGCGCTGCTGATCTCGCGGGACGGGTTCGTGGTCGCGGCCGACGCCGACCCGGGGTTCGCCGTCGACGCCGTGGCCGCGCACGTCGCCGGCGCCATCGACCTGGGCCGGCGCCTTGCCGCGGAGCTGCGCCAGGGAGAAGCCAAGTACATCACGCTCGAGTTCGACGAGCTCAACATCGTCCTGGCGCCCTTTGGCGACGAGATCATGCTCGCGCTGGTCGGCACGCCGGACGCCCTCATCTGCGAGTATCGGCTCAACAGCGCAGGCGCCTGAGGCCGGGCAGACCATCTCTCAGCGCCGTCCGGCCACCGACAGAAGGGAACGCTCATGGAAGATGCGGTCGAACAACTGGACGTGCTGGCGCGGAGCGTCGGCGAGTGCATCCGTTGCGAGGAGCTCGTCGCCTGCCGTCTCCGCGCCGTCCCCGGCGGCGGCCACCCGCACTGTGCGGTCATGGTCGTCTCCCTCAGCCCCGATCTCGCCGACGAAGAGCAGGGCCGGGCGGCGGGCTCGTCCGTCGTCGACGGACTCGCCGGATTCATGCCGGCGCTGACCGGCCGTGCCGACCAGGTGTACGCGACGACGCTCATGAAGTGCGTGCCGCGCACCGCCTGCGACCTGCGCGCTTCCAAGGCCGAGGAACTCGACAACTGCTTCGCGTTCCTCTCCAAGGAGCTCACGATCACCACGCCGCACTACGTGCTCGCGGTCGGCGAGGAGACGTCGCGCTACCTGCTGGGCAGGCTCTTCCGCAACCTGCCCTTCAAGAACGGCGACTCGCTCGAGCTGCGCGTGTTCGACAATCCGGCCTTCAAGATCGTGCCCGTCGCGACCCCGCAGGAAATGGGCGAGCGCGGCTCCAAGGCGATCAAGGAGTACGCGGAGCGCCTCCGCGCCCTGGCGCACGTGATGGGGCTCTAGGGGACCTGGCGACGAGGGGCCGCTGAGCGGACCGCCGGCTCGCTCAGCGGCCGGCCGGCCGGCTGGTCAGCGGCCGCCGAGCTCGCGGCCGGCGGCGGCCACTACGTCCGCGATCCTCGCGTCCGCGCCCAGCGGCAGCGACTTCACGCGGTGCCCGGCAAGGATCTGCTCCACGGCCGCGACGGCGCGGCCGACCTCTGCCCGCCTGCCGTCGTGCCAGGCCTCGTACGGCTCTCGCAGCATGAGCTCGGGCAGGTAGAGCTCGCCCGAGCGCATGTACTGGCGCGTCTGCCGCGCCTTGAGGAAGTGGCCGCCGGGCCCCACCTCGGCGACGACGCCGGTCATCAGGTGCGCGTCGTCGACGGTCATCCCGGCGAGCACGCGCTTGCACTCGCGGAAGATCTCGCAGTCCAGCAGGATCTTGGGCAGCGAGAGCATCTGGGCGCCGCCGTGCATGCCGGCGCCCACGAGCAGGTCGGGCTCCATGAGCATCGAGGCGAGCGCCGTGAGCCCGGCGTCGACGCCGCTCATCATAGACGCCTCGTTGGCGTCGCCGGTGAGGCCGGTCGCCATCACCGGGAGGTCGTAGCGCCGGGCGAGCCCGACCATGGCCTGCGTGAGCAGGACCGACTCGGGCGGCGCGGCGGCGTAGATCCCGGCGCGCATGTCGAGCACGCCGGTGTCGGCCACGTAGATACAGGGCAGCCCCGGGCGCACAAGCTGGAAGAGCACGATGGAGCTCAGGATCTCGGCGTTGGCCTGCATCGCGGCGCCGGCGAGCGTGATCGGCGCGGTCGCGCCGGCGAGGCCCATGGAGTAGACGCACATCGGCACGCCTTCGCGCGCCAGAGCGACTGCGGCGGCCAGCATCTCGGGCTCGTGCTGGAGCGGCGGGACGGGGCAGTAGACGATCGAGAAGATCGGCCGCTCCGGATCCCAGCGACCGCCCTCCGCGGCCGCCGCCAGGATCTCCATCACGTATGGCACCTCGACGGCGCGCTGAACTTCGCCCTGCACGTGCTTCGACGTGTTGCGCACGCAGGCGACCAGTTCCTCCACGACCTGCGTCGCCGGCGCGGCGTCCGCGGCGCCGACGATGTTCCACACCACTCCCACCTCGGGCGCGGCGTCGGCGACCCGGCAGGCGTCGGCGAGGTCCTGGAGCGTGGAGGCGCGGCGCTCGCCGCTGCCGTGGTCGAGCGTGTAGGCGCCGGTGCCGTCGAGCGTCAGGAACGTCTGCGAGCCATCGCAGCGCACGTCGCGCGCCGGGTCCCTGCCGGCGAGCAGGACGTCGCGCGGCGCCGACGTGAGCGCCTCTTCGACGAGGCGAGCCGGGAACTTGACCAGGCCGCTGTCGGCGTGGACGTCGGCGCCCGCGGCGGCGAGCAGCTCCCGCGCCTCGCGGTCGGGGAACACTACGCCGACCTCCTCCAGGACGCGCAGGCTGGCGGCGTGGATGGCCTCGATCTCGCTCGCGGGCGGGGGCTGGATGCGAGGGATCATGCGGGCGTTCCTCCTCGTGAGGGGCGGGCGTCAGACGGTGGGCGTCAGAGAGTGAGCGGCACGACGACGCGCAGAGCGTGCGGGACGATGCGGCACGTCAGCGGCAGACTGCCGGCGACTTCGCCGTCGGTCTGCACGAGGACCGTCTTGCCCTCTTCCACGGTCGCGATCTCGGCGGTCTCGGTGCGGAAGTACTCCACCTTCGGGTGCTTGATGTGGGCGTTGATGAGGGCGGCGGTCCAGTACCAGACGGTGCTGAGGAGCGACTTGTCCGTGAGGACGCAGACGTCGAGGAGACCGTCGCGCATGTCCGCCAGCGGCGTGATGCCGAAGCCACCGCCGTAGTTGGAGGCGTTCCCGAAGACGGCGAAATAGCCCTCCACGGTGCGCTCCGCACACGTGACGCGGATGAGCGGCTC
>CAIWHY010000465.1 GCA_903912585.1 uncultured Thermoleophilia bacterium
TCAGAGGACGCGCCCGACGAGGTCGACGAGGCGGCACGAGTAGCCCCACTCGTTGTCGTACCAGGAGATGACCTTGACGAGGTTGCCCTTGGCCATGGTCAGGGCCGGGTCGAAGATCGAGGAGTGGCTGTTGCCGACCACGTCGATGCTCACGATGGGGTCGGTCTGGTACTGCAGGATGCCCTTCATGGGGCCGTCGGCGGCGGCCTTCATGGCGGCGTTGACCTCTTCCGCGGTGACGTCGGTCTCGAGCTCGGCGACGAGGTCGGTGGCGGAGCCGTCCGGCGTCGGCACGCGCAGGGCGAAACCGTCGAGCTTGCCCTCGAGCTCGGGGATCACGAGCGCCACGGCGCGCGCGGCGCCGGTCGTCGTGGGGATGATGGAGAGCGCGGCGGCGCGCGCACGGCGCAGGTCCTTGTGCGGGAAGTCGAGCACCTTCTGGTCGTTGGTGTAGGCGTGGATGGTGGTCATGAAGCCGCGCTTCACGCCGAAGTTGTCGACCAGCACCTTGGCCATCGGCGCGAGGCAGTTGGTGGTGCAGCTGGCGTTGCTGATCACGTCGTGCTGGGCCTTGTCGTACATCTCCTCGTTGACGCCCAGGCAGATGGTCACGTCGGGGCCCTTGGCGGGGGCGCTGATGATGACCTTCTGGGCGCCGGCCTCGAGGTGCTTGGCGGCGGCGGCGCGCTCGGTGAAGCGGCCGGTCGACTCGATCACGACGTCGGCGCCGAGCTCGCGCCAGGGAAGCCTCGCGGGGTCGGTCTCGCTGGTCACGCGGATGCGCTTGCCGTCGATCACGAGCGCGTCGTCGGTCGCCTCCACGGTGCCCGGGAAGACGCCGTGCACGGAGTCGTACTTGAAGAGATGCCCGAGGGTCTTGGCATCGGTGAGGTCGTTGATCGCCACGAACTCGATGTCGGCCTGCTGACGGAGCGCCGCGCGGATCACGAGACGGCCGATCCTGCCGAAACCGTTGACGCCTACTTTTGTCGACATGTTCGCTCCCTGCTCTCGTTCTCGTCACCAGCGGTCTCGGTACCTCTGAGTGCGGCATGACGCCACCGGCTCCAGGCGCCGAGGGTCCCCGCGCATCCCTGCGCGGGAGAGGGCGCACGCCCCACATGTCGCCGCGAGTCAGAGCTCACAGAAGTGCCGACGGCCACTGCCGGCGCCACCCGAGACCGCCGCGCGGGACCCCGCTCAGCGGATGCTCGGGCGACCCGGAAAGGACCGCCGTCGCACAATGCAGGAACCCAGCGGGAACGCAAGTGGCGCGCACGCCCCGCGCACGGGCTCGGAAGATCGAGGCTCGTCGGCGACGCCCGTCGCAGAGACGCGGCCCGGCATCGCTCGCTCCCCTTCCGCCGCCCGGTCGCGGGGGCACCCCGGCCGTCCTACCCGCGCGACTCGCGGCCGCCCGGCGTGACCTGCGTCCCGACGCTGCCCTCGACGATCCTCTCGATGTCCGCCAGCGCACCGATCGCTGCCCTCTTGCCGGTACGCTCCACAAAGCGGACGGCGGCGGCCACCTTGGGGCCCATCGAGCCGCCCGCGAAGGGCTGCGCACTCAGCTCCTCGGGCGTGACGTCGTGGATCTTGCGCTGCTGGGGGGTGCCCCAATCGCTGTAGACCGCGTCGACGTCGGTGGCCAGCACCAACAGATCAGCATCCAGCTCACGGGCCAGCAGCTCGCTGGCCAGGTCCTTGTCGATGACAGCCTCGATGCCCATGAGCCGGTTCTCCGTCGCCCGGTCGAACATCGTCGGCACCCCGCCGCCACCGGCGCAAATGACCACGACCTTGTGCTCGACGAGCCAGCGGATGGGGCGGATCTCGAAGATCTGCGCAGGCTCTGGCGACGGCACGACGCGGCGCCAATGCTCGCCGTCCTGCTTGAAAGCCCAGCCCTTCTCGGCACGCAGGCCTTCCGCGGTCTCCTTTGAGTAGACGGGGCCGACGAACTTGGTCGGATCGTCGAACGCGGGGTCGTCGGGATCGACTTCGACCATGGTCAGCATCGTCGCCAGCGGTACCTCTGGCGGCAAGAGGTTGCCGAGTTCCTGCTCTATCATGTAGCCGATCATGCCTTCGGTCTGGGCGCCGAGCACGTCGAGGGGGTAGGCCTCCACCTCCTCGTAGGCAGATGCCTGCAGCGCGAGCAGGCCGACCTGCGGGCCGTTGCCGTGCGAGAGCACCAGTTCGTGCAGCAGAGCTACCGGCGCCAGTTGTTTGGCGGCGACGACCACGTTGGCGCGCTGGACGTCAGCGGTCATCGGTTCGCCGCGCCTGAGGAGCGCGTTGCCCCCCAATGCGACCACTACTCTCATCTCTACCTCCATCCCGGTCACGCAATGGCGACCGTGCTCGTATGGTTCTTGTAGTGAGGTGGCCTATCGCCGAGCGGAACGCCGGCGAGGAGCCAAAGGCACAACGGGAGACCTCGCTCAGGCGCCGGTCCGGGGTTGATGCTCGAGGACTTCGGCGGGTGCGCTCAGGCGTTGAGTGCCTGCCCCATCGCTTTGAGACCTCCGGGATCGCGCCGCTCACTCACGAATGACGGGGGTGACGGGCAACAGAGTCCATTGCCGCCACCCCCAGCCTGGGGGCCGCGCTGCACGTCCGCCCGGGAGAGGCGGACCCGCCGCTCCCGCTTGCCGAAGACGGCCGGCGGCCCCGTGGAGGGCGGTCGCACGCAGAGTGAGGCGCGGTGGCGCTCACTCCCCGCGCCTTGGAGACGGCCTACTCCGGCAGATCTCCCGCGGAGACCGGTACGACGGCGGACGATTCGAGGGTCCGCCAGACCACGTCCACTTGGTCGCCCACCGAGAGCTGGCCAATGGCACCCTCCGGGCGCTCGCGAATGCTGATACGAGCACCTTGCGGGGTGTCCACCGTCGAGACAACGTCCTGGCCGACGAAGACCCGATCGGTCAACTCGCCCCTGACCAGGAGCGTCGCGTCGCCGTAGCCGTCCGCCGGAGAGACCGTGAGCGCCTCAGGACGCGCCACGAGGAGGGCTTGATCGCCGCGTTCGAACCGCGATTCCTCGCCGTGGTTCGCCTGCATGACCGCCTGCGAGTCCTCGATTCTCACGGTGCAGGCGCGGGGGGCACATTCCAGGACGGTCACCTTGAGCATGTTGGCGTCGCCGAGGAACTTGGCCACAAAGGCGCTCTGAGGCCGCTTGTAGATGTCCTCGCACGCCCCGATCTGGGCGATGCGGGCCTCGTTCATGATGGCGATCCGATCGGACAGACGCAGAGCCTCCTCCTGGTCGTGCGTGACGTAGAGTGCCGTGAAGCCAAGGCGCTCGTGCATCTCCCTCAGCTGGACCTGCAGGTGCTCCCTCAAGCGGCGGTCCAGAGCGCCCAAAGGTTCATCGAACAGGATCAGTGAGGGCTCGAACACCAGCGCCCTGGCGAGCGCCGCGCGCTGCTGCTGCCCGCCGCTCAACTCGCTCGGCCGCGCCTCGGCACGCTGCTCCAGCTCGACCTGTACCAGAGCTCGACGAACGCGCTCCTTCAGCTCCGCGCCCTTGATCCCGCGGCGTTTGAGCGGGAAGGCGATGTTCTTGGCGACGCTCATGTGCGGAAAGAGCGCATAGGACTGGAACACGATGCCGAGACCGCGGCGCTCGGGGGGTACCTGCGCCAGGTCGCGACCCTTGATCAGTACCTCGCCGGCGTCCGGAAGGAGAAACCCGGCCACCATGTTCAAGCAGGTGGTCTTGCCGGAGCCGCTGGGGCCGAGCAAAGTGACGAACTCGCCGACCTTGATCGACAGGTTGACATCCTCGACGACCTTGACCCCGTGGAAGCTCTTCTTCAAACCACGCAGCTGCAGTCCGAACTCAGGGGATGGCTCGAGCCCACTCTCGGAATTCACTAGTGCTTGGTTGCTTTCGCTTGTCACACTCTCACCTTCCTCTTCTGCGCATCGCGACTTGAATGCCGAGCGCAAGCCCCACTGCGGAGATCGTGAGCAGGGTGGCGATCATCGCCACGGCTGCTATGTCTGGCGAGGTCGCGTACTGGATCTGGCCCCAGATGCTCACCGGAAGGGTGGCGACCGCACCGCCGCCCAGGAACAACGCGAGGATGAGCTCGTCGAACGAGAAGATCAGGGTGAGCACGACTCCCGCGATTATCCCGGGCACCACCAGTGGCAACGTGATGCGCGTGAAGACGACTGCGGGACGTGCGCCGAGACTCCGCGCGGCCAGCGGAAGTTGCGGATCCAGGCTGTTGATGGCACCGGCCACGTTCAGGTACACGAACGGCAAGCCCAGGAAGGCGTGCGTGATGGCGACGCCGAGCGGTGTGTAGAGCAGGCTCAGGGACGACCAAGGCCCGAACCAGGCGACTGCCAGGACGACCGGCGGGATCACGAGCGGCAGCGCGACGGTCGCCTCAAGGCTCACCCTCAGCCAGCCGCGACGAGGTATCACCGCGGCGAGCGTGGTGCCGATCACGGCGGCGATCAGCGCCGCCATCAGCGCCACCTGGATGCTGGTCACGAACGCGTTGCGCCACATCACGTCGGCGATCACGTTCTGGATGTGGACCAGCGACAGACTCTGTGGCGGGAACGTCAGGACATCCCCTCCGGTCAGCGCCAGAGGGAACACGAACAAGGTAGGCAACGCGACGTAGAAGAGAATCACGGCGATGCATGCTCCCCAGAGCACACGCGGCGCTGCCAGCAGCCATTTCGGCCGAGGGCGCAGCGACCCAGTCCGTTGCACGATGGGTGGCAGGTCGGTCACGCTGCTCGCATCAGTCATGGCACTCATTTCGACTCATTCGGGGGGCGCAGCATCTGAAGCGCGAACGGGAGGATGCACAACACGCCCACGAACACCAGGACCGAGAAGGCGGCTGCCAGGTCAAATCGAGCCAGCTTTCGGACCAACACGTCGATCAGGTTGGCGATCATCTGGTCGTGGCGACCGCCGAGCATGGCGGGCGTGATGTAGAACCCGAGAGCGACGACGAACACGGTCACCAGGGACGTGATGACGCCGGCCCTGCACATCGGGAGCGTCACCTGGACGAGCGTCGTCGCTTTCGAGGCACCCATGGATCTGGCGACCTTGATCAAAGCCTTGTTGATGCGCATCAGGGACACGTAGATGGGGACCACCGCGATCGGCAGCATGTAGTGCACCATGCCGACGATCACGGCTCCGCGCGTGAAGAGCAGATGGACGGGCTGATTGATCAGGCCCAGTCCCATGAGGATCCTGTTGATGGGACCGTGGTCCTGGAGCAGGACCGTCCACGAGAACATCTTCACCAGAATGCTCGTGAAGAACGGGATCACCAGGAGGACGATCGTGATGGCTCGCATCCTGGGACCGGAGTTCCACATGAAGTAGGCGATCACAAAACCCAGGAACACGGTCACCGCCGTAGCGATGAGCGCGATCTGGACGGTGTTCCACATGACCGCCCGATAACCGGCGGTGCCGAAAGCCTCCGCGTAGGCGGGTGGGCTCAGGCTCTGCTTCACCGTTGCCACGAAGGGCCAGAACAGACCCGCGACCAGGACGGCGATCACTGCCGCAAGAATTGCGTTGCGGACAGTGATCACCGCCCTGAACGAGCCCGGATGTGAGACCGGGATCATCGTCACCTCAGTGCTGTACGAGCCACGCGTTGAATTGGGTGGTGGCCATCGCGGTATTGGCGGGGGTCCACCAGCTGAGGTCGACGGGGAAGCCGAGCGCAGCGACGGTCGGGTTGGTGTAGAGCAGCGCAGCGCCCGCGCCCTTGGCCGCGTCGTTGCCTGCCGCGTTCGGACCAGCGTAGCCGGTCATGTCGGCCATCGTCGTCGAACCCTTTGCGTAGGAGGCCATGAACGCGAGGAACTTCATGGCTTCAGCTGCATGCGGAGCGCCCTTGGGGATGCAGAAGTACGAGCCGCCGTTCTGGCCCACAGGGTTGTACCCCACGGCCAGGCCGGCGTTCTGGAGCGCGAGCATACGGCCGGCGGCCGTCTGGATCATGAGGGCGTCGCCGGAAGTGAGGAGCTGCGACGCCTGGGCGAGAGAATCGACGAAGACCACGTTGTTGCCGAGCTTGTCCAGACTCTTGAGGGCAGCGTCCACGTTCAGCGGATACAGGCTGGCCTTGGGGACACCGGCGCCCAGCTGGGCGTACTCGAGAGTGCCGTCCTGGATGTACTTCTCCATCGAGCGACGGCCGGGATACTTGCTCGTGTTCCAGAAGTCAGCCCAGGTCGGGGGCGTCTTGAAGTTCTTGGTGAGGTACCCGATGCCCTCGGTGTAGTGGTTGGAATCGAGGCCGTACTGCTGCGCTGCGTCGGGCACGCACACGGTCTTGTCGATGAGCGTGTAGTCCAGCGGCTCGAGGAGTCCGGCCGAGCCGGCCGCGTTCATGTCCGGGCCGCCGAGCTCGACGATGTCCCACAGGACCTTCTTGCTATCGACCTGGAGCTTGACCGCCGCCAGCGAAGCCTCGCTGTCGAGCTGATTGACGCTGCCACCCTTGACCTGGACCCAGGGATCGTAGTACGAGGCCTTTTCAGCCAGGCCGAGCGCGCCACCATAGGTGGCGGTCACGATCGTCTGGGTGCCACTGGGCGATGCGCTCGAGCTCGAGCCGCCGGAACTGCTGCCGCAAGCGGCCACGAACACCGCCACCGCAAGCACGGCGATGGCAAGGACTGCGACAAAGTAACGCTTCTTGCGCGCTGTAGTCATCTGTCCGTTCCTTTCGATGTTTGGTCCCACCAGGAAACGAGAATGCTCCTGATTCGAGCATGGCTGGGCGTCGAGTCGATAGGCTCCTCCACAGTCGCGCCGACATGTCCTTCCCGCGTGGTCCTGCGAGGCGTTCGATGAGAACGCTGACGACTCCGAGGCCGAGCCCTGGTACAGGGGCGACCATAGGCCAGGGGCCGACTAAGATGTATACACCATGCACGAACTCATCCGGAACGCAACACCCATTTGTCCACGACCTCGGCGTGCGCGAGTCGCCGTCTCGCGAGGCGATTCCCCAGGCTGTCGGGAGCGCTCCCAGAGGCGCTCGGGATGCCGCCAGATTCCAGGGCTGCGCGCCCAGGACGCCTGATCGCTTCGGTGTCACGGACCCCGGCGGCCTGCAGCGGAAGTGGCCCTGGAGCGAGCCCATCCGGCCAGCCTGACTATCATCGGCGCGCGAGGCCCGCTTCTTGACCAGCCGCCGCGAGTTCTCCTCAGGGCGCTGAGATCACGGCCTTCAGCAAGGCGCGCCCGCGCCGGCGCCCTCTCTCATCGTCAAGTACTCTCGCAGGTCGGCGCCCAGAAGCGCGTGCAGTTCGGAGAAGTCGTCGGAGGGGACCTCGACGAAGGCGAACGCGAAGACTGGATACCGCTTGAAATCGGTCGGGCGCAGCTCCAGTAGCCGGCTGAAGTTCGCGGCGAATCGCGGGTAGTCGACGGATGCCACGTTCTTCAGTTCGACCGAGTTCGGCAGGTCGGACACGATCAGTGCGGTTGTGCGGCCGGCCGTCTCCGCAGCTATGCGCGACCAATCCGGGCGCTCGCCCCGCAGATAGCAGCGATACGGGTTCACCCCGTAGGCAAAGTGCGCGAGGTCGGTCACGCACCAGGCTCCGAAACGCATCGGATTGACCTCGATCGGCGCGACGCGCCCGGCCGCGTCCATCCGGAGCTCGGCGTGGACCGGGAAATCGGCCAGACCGGCGCGCTTCCCCACCTCGGTCAGGAACTCGACCGCCGCCGGGCCGAAGCGCGCGACCGTCTCGACGTTCGTGAAATAGACGCGGTCGCTGACGTCGTCGGCCGACGCGAAGAGGTGTGCGTAGACGTCCACGATGACGGGAACCCCCTCGCCGTCGAAGTACGCGTCCACGGCGAACTCCTCGCCGGGGATCACCTCCTCCGCGACCCACCGGTCGAGGCCGAGCACGGGAGCCGGGTAGAGAGCTTCGAGCGCCAGGATCTCCCGCTCGATCTCGGCAAGCGCGGCCGGCCACGCCACAGCCGAAGCCACGACGTGCACGCCGAGGCTGAAGAAGCCGACCGCGGGCTTGACGACGAACGGCGCGCGCAGGGTCGAGGGGTCGAAGCCGCGCAACCCCCGCAGATCGAGGCCGACGTAGCCATAGTCCGGATGCAGGTCGGCGACGAGGTCACGAAAGGCGACCTTGTCCTTGAACACCTCGATCTTGGCGGGCAGATCCGAGCCCGCGAGGTTCTCGGCGATCCAGCCGATCGCATTCTCCGAGTTCGAGTAGAGCCGCGCGCCCGGTCGGGAGGCCGCGGCGGCAAAGTCGCCGGCAGTGCGCAGCAGCTTCGCGCCCGGCACCGGCAGTCGGCGCCGGGCGAAAGGAGTATCGAGGACCGGCAGGCTCAGCTCGACGACCGTGGTCGCGAGAAGATCGGACACGTATGGCTCTTCGAGGATGAACATCTCCTGCTCCCGAGTCGGGTGGATGAAGCCGGCTCGCATGAGGATACCTGCAGCCCTGCCGTGATGCAGACCGCCGCGGGCCGCGACTCCCGGCACGCGTGCCCTGCCGGATGCGGCGGACCCTTCTCGCCGGCCGGAGCCCGTCGTCCCGATCTCGCAGCCGATCCGGCTGACGCCGTCGACACCGACCCCGCCGCGCGGCGGTACCATGCTGCGCACCGTTGTTCGCGCAAGCAAAGCACGGCCACGCGGCGGTTGCGCACGTGCCGGAGAGACCGGCGGCCCAGGGCCGCGGCGCACGTGGTCCTTGCGTTCCGGGTGAATCCATGCATAGTCCGCATACAGGGAGCGGCGCGCGTCTCGCACCCGATCACGCCGCACGCCTTCGGGTTCTTCGACGCGGGCGAAGCCAGCCTGCCGGAGGAGACAGGCCGGTGGCGATCGGCGTGAGACGTCTGCCCCCTGAAGCGGCTGAAAGCAGTTCGCACGACCGGAGCGACTCAGGACCGGATGCGCGCAGTCTTCGGCACAGTACGTGACTTGGTCGGCGGCAGAGGTCGCCGATCCAATAGAAGAAGGGAGCCATCGTGGCAGACAACAACAACGTCATCGTCAACTCGTGGAACGAGTGGGACCCGCTCAAGCACGTGGTCGTCGGCAGGGCCGACTTCTCATGTATCGCTGCGTCGGAGCCGGCGCTGGACGCCAAGGTGCCCGAAGACAGCGAGATGCGCGGCATGTACGGTCCGCGCCCGCTGGCCACCGTGGAAGCAGCCAACGCCCAGCTCGACAACTACGTCGCCATCCTCGAGAAGCGCGGCATCAAGGTCAGCCGCCCCACGGCCATACAGTGGAACCGTTCCGTCGCGACCCCCGACTGGTCGGTCGAGTCGATGTTCGGCTGCATGCCGCCGCGCGACGTGCTGCTGACCGTCGGCCGCGAGATCGTCGAAGCCACGATGTCGTATCGCTGCCGCTGGTTCGAGTACCTCGCCTACCGCCCGCTCCTCAACGAGTGGTTCAATGAGGACAAGGGCTTCCGCTGGGAAGCAGCTCCGAAGCCGCGCCTCACCGACGCCGACTATCGCCCCGACTACCTCAGCGACAAGATCGGCATCGAGCAGCGTCTGAAGTGGATGCAGGAGCGGTACTACGTGACCACCGAGGAGGAGCCCCTCTTCGACGCCGCCGACGTCTGCCGCATGGGCAAGGACCTCTTCGTGCAGCACGGCTTCACCACCAACCTCAAGGCGATGGACTGGCTCCAGCGCCACTACCCGGACCACCGCGTCCACGCCGTGAACTTCCCCGGCGACCCGTACCCGATCCACATCGACGCCACCTTCGTCCCCGTGCGGCCCGGCCTCATCATCAACAACCCGAACCGCAAGCTGAACCCGGAGCAGAAGAAGCTCTTCACGGACAACGACTGGGAGATCGTGGAGGCGGCTCAGCCGGCTCACAAGACGCCGCCGCCGCTCTGCTACTCGAGCGTCTGGCTCTCGCAGAACTTCCTCGTCCTCGACCCCAAGACCGTCTGCGTCGAGGCGAGCGAGCTCGCACAGCAGGAGCAGCTCTCCAACTTCGGCTTCGAGGTCATCCCCGTGCCCTTCCGCGACGCCTACGCGTTCGGTGGCGGTCTTCACTGCGCGACGGCCGACGTGTACCGCGAAGGCAAATGCGAGGACTACTTCTCGAAGCAGTAAGCTGGTACCGGCTCCCGGCGCGCCACGCCGCGCCGGGAGCCAAACCCGTCCGCTTCGCCGGCCTGACGTCTTGATCGTGGCGCGGAGGGACCTCAACACCACAGGAGTGAGCATGGCCGCAAGAACGAAAGTCCTGATCATGGGGGCCGCGGGACGCGACTTCCACAACTTCAACACCTACTTCCGCGACAAGGGAGAGTACGAGGTCGTGGCCTTCACCGCCACGCAGATCCCGTACATCAACGACCGCAAGTACCCGGCCGAGCTCGCCGGCCAGTACTACCCCGACGGCATCCCGATCCACGACGAGTCCGAGATGCCCGAGCTCGTGAAGAAGTACCACGTCGAAGTCGTCGTCTTCGCCTACTCGGACGTGCCCTATGAGTACGTCATGCACCGCTCGGCCCTCGTGAACTCCCTCGGCGCCGACTTCATGCTGATGGGCCCGGACAAGGTCATGGTCAAGAGCACCAAGCCCGTGATCGCCGTCTGCGCCGTGCGCACCGGCGCCGGCAAGAGCCAGACCACGCGCAAGATCCAGACCATGCTGCGCGAGGCCGGCAAGAAGGTCGTCTCCATCCGTCACCCCATGCCCTACGGCGACCTCGTGGCGCAGAAGTGCATGCGCTTCGCGACCGTCGAGGACCTCGCCAAGAACAACTGCACCATCGAGGAGATGGAGGAGTACGAGCCGCACGTCGTGGCCGGCAACGTGATCTACTCCGGCGTCGACTACGAGGCCATCGTGCGCGAAGCCGAGAAGGAAGCCGACGTCATCCTCTGGGACGGCGGCAACAACGACTTCTCCTTCTACGCCGCCGACCTCTACATCACCGTCGCCGACCCGCTCCGCCCCGGTGACGGCCTCGTCTACTACCCCGGCGAAGTCAACATCCGCCTCGCCGACGTCGTCGTGCTCAACAAGATCGACTCGGCCGACCGCGCCGGCATCCAGGCCGAGCTCGAGGCCGTGCGCTCGGTGAACCCGGACGTCACGATCGTCATGGGCGCCAGCCCGGTCAGCGTCGACAAGCCCGAGCTGATCAAGGGCAAGCGCGTGCTCGTGGTCGAGGACGGCCCCACGCTCACGCACGGCGAGATGAAGTACGGCGCCGGCACCGTGGCCGCAAGGCAGTACGGCGCGGCGGAGTTCATCGACCCGCGCCCCTTCGCCGTCGGCGAGATCAAGGCGACCTTCGAGAAGTACCCCAACGTCGGCGTGCTCCTGCCGGCCATGGGCTACTCCGACCAGCAGCTCAAGGACCTGGAGACGACCATCAACGCCTCCGGCGCCGACGTGGTCGTCATCGGCACGCCCATGGACCTGCGCCGCATCATCGACATCAAGCTGCCGGCCGTGCAGGTCGGCTACGACCTGCAGGAGATCGGCACCCCGACGCTCGAGGACGTGCTGCGCGA
>CAIWHY010000466.1 GCA_903912585.1 uncultured Thermoleophilia bacterium
CTTCGACGATGACCATGTAGCCGTCGACGTAGCCGACGGCGTCGCGCGGGCTGTAGGTGAGGCTGAATTCGAGCTCGAGCTCCGCCTCCTGGCCCTCCTGCAGCGGCAGGCGCTGCTCCAGGACGTGCGCCGGCAGCCCCTCGCTGAGCACGTGGAAGGTCTCGACGGGGAGGCCGGCGCTGCCTTCGAAGAACAAGCGCCGGCCGACCTCCTTCTCGAGGCGCTTGAGGCGGTCGCCGCTGAGCCTCTCCGCGACCGCGCCGTTGACCTCGATCAGCCACGCCTTGGCCTGCGACTTGCGCGCCAGGGCGCGCACGCGACGCTCGACGCTGAGCGCCATGGTCTCGTCGCTCATCACGCGCGCCTTGCCCTGGCAGGTCGGGCAGGCGCGCGTGAGGATGCCGCGCGCGCCGTCCGTGGTGTTCTGGCGCGTCATCTCGATGAGGCCGAGAGGCGAGAGCTCGACCACGTAGGTCTTGGTACGGTCGGTCTCCAGCTCGGCCTCCAGCGTCGCCAGCACCATCTCGCGGTTCTTGGCGTGCGCCATGTCGATGGCATCGATGATGATGATGCCGCCGATGTCGCGCAGGCGCAGCTGGCGCACGACCTCGCGAGCGGCCTCGAGGTTGGTCTTGGTGATCGTGTCCTCGAGGCCCTTGCCGCGCGTGAAGCGCCCGGTGTTGACGTCGATGACGGTGAGCGCCTCGGCGTGGTCGATCACGAGGTTGCCGCCGCTCGGCAGCGGCACGCGGCGTTCCAGGGCCTGGGCGATCTGCTCCTCGATGCCGTAGGCCTCGAACAAGGGCTCTTCGCCGTCGTGACGATGGACCTTGGGCAGCAGCTCCGGCGCCTCCTTGTCGAGGAAGGCGACGATCGCCTTGTGCCGCTTGGGAGCGTCGACGATGAGGCTCTCGCAGGTGTCGTTGAAGAGGTCGCGGGCGACCTCGATGGAGATGTCGACCTCCTTGTGCACGAGCCCCGGCGCCTTGACCGTCTCGGCCTTCTTCTTGAGACGCGACCACAGCCGTGAGAGGTACTGCAGGTCGCGCTTGAGGTCCTCGAGCCCGTGGCCCTCGGCGATGGTGCGCACGATGATGCCGGCGTCCTTGGCTTTGAGCTGCTTGGAGATATCGCGCAGGCGGTCGCGCTCCGAATCACGCAGCCGGCGCGAGACGCCCACGCCGCTGCCGCCGGGCACGTAGACCAGGTAGCGCCCGGCCAGCGAGATCTTGGTGCTCAGCCGGGCTCCCTTGTGCCCCATGGGGTCCTTGGTGACCTGCACGAGGACCTGCTGGCCGTTCTTGAGCGCGTCGCCGATGCGGCGCGCGCGCTTCTCGCCCTCGGGAGTCGTGACCTCGTCGACGTACAGGAAGCCGTTCTTCTCGAGCCCGAAGTCGACGAAGGCGGCGTCGATGCCGCCCATCACGTTCTCGACCTTGCCCTGATAGATATCGCCCAGATAGGACTTCTTGTCCGGCCGCTCGATGTAGATCTCCGCCAGGCGGCCGTCCTCGACGAGGGCGACGCGAAGCTCCTGGCCGTCGTCGGTCACGAGGATGATGCGGCGCTTGATCTCGCTCGCCGTCACCCCCAGGCTCCGCGGGGACGGCGCGGTCGTCGTCGTGCCAAGACCGCTGCCTTCGTCCTGACGCACGATCGCCTTGGGGCGCCGGTGGTCGCGCTCGCGGCGCCGCGACTTGCCGTCGGCGCGTTCCGCCGCCGGCTTGGCGGCCGCCTTCGCGGCCGCCTTCCTCGCCGCCGGCTTCTCCGCC
>CAIWHY010000467.1 GCA_903912585.1 uncultured Thermoleophilia bacterium
AGCAGCGCCTGGTCGGCGCCGATGCCGGCCAGGCCCAGGGTGCCGACGAGGCCGGCCTCCACGAAGCCCAGGCCGCCCGGCGTGATGGGGATCATGCCGAGGAAGGCGGCCACCACGTAGGCGAGAAGCACGACGGAGGCCCGCGGCTGGGCGCCCACCGCGGCCAGCGCGATGAGCAGCACCGTCAGGTCGAGCAGCCAGTTGCCGGCGGCGTAGAACAGCGCCTTCCACCAGTTGGAGCCGAGGACGCGCCGGATGAGGTCGCGCTCGTCGACCAGCTTGGCGGGCAGCCCCGTGACCGGCTCGCGCTTCTTGAAGAGGCGGTTGCGGGCGCCCTGGAACAGGGCGCCGAGACCGAGCAACGGCTTGTCGGCGAACAGCAGCACCGCCCCGCCGGCGATCGCCACCGCGCACACGGCAAGGGCGATCGAGCCGACCGTGAGCAGGTTGCGATTGACCGGCGCGCCGCTCAGCAGGATGACCGGGATGCTCAGGATCGGCAGGCCGAGCAGCGTCGCCGTGGAGATCAGCGAGACCGCGGTGACGCTGGTCGCCGCGCGCGTCGGCGCGATGCCGGCGCGGTTGAGCATGTCGAACTGCATCGCGCCGCCGGCCGCCGCGCCGCCGGGGACGATGCGGCTGAAGGCGTTGCCGGCGAGCTGCGCCGTGGCGACGGGGAACCACTCGCTGGTCGAGAGCGCGAGCTTGAGCAGCGCCCACATGCACATGAAGCTGAGCGCTTCCACGACGACGATCGGCAGCAGCCAGAGCGGGCTGATGGTCGCGAGCCTGGGCCCGGAGCGGAACACGTCCGCCAAGCTCGGCCACACCACGTAGAGGCCGAACCCCGTGACGCCGAGGATGATCACGCGCTTGGCGATCGCCCAGCGCCTGCGCGCCGGGGCGACGGCGACCTGTACTTTGATGTCGCCGTCCGGCGTCATCCGGCCTGCCTCCCGGATCTCACAGGACGTTCGAGAACAACCGCGCCGCCTGGTGGCCGAAGTGCGCCACGCGGCCTACGGACAGGACGTCCTCGATGGTGACGAGGCGGCAGTGCTCCATGTCCTCGACGAACGAGTCGCGCACCTGGTGCGCGAAGCCCTGGTCGAAGACCCACACCATCAGCTCCTTGTGCAGCTTGAGGCTGCGCACGTCCATGTTCATGGTCCCCACCGCGCAGATCTCGTCGTCCACGACGATCGTCTTGGAGTGGAAGAAGCCGGCCTCGTACTGGTAGATCCTGCCGCCGGCGTCGAGGAGCTTCTTGAAGTAGGTCTGCGCGGCGGCGAACGGGATCTTCTTGTCCGGCACGCCGGTCATCATGAAGCGCACGTCGACGCCGGCCAGGGCCGCGTCGATCATCGTGTCGTAGAGGCTGTAGTCCGGGATGAAGTAGGGGGACTGGATCCACACCGACTTGTGCGCCTGCCCGATGGCGATCATGTGCGCGCGGCGCGCCGAGGACCACGGGTTCTCCACGCCCTGCGCCGTGACCTGGAGGAGCGTGCCGGTCTCCGCGGCGCCGGGGTCGGGCGCCGGCATGTACTCGGGCTTGAAGAGGTCCTCGCGGCCCTTGGCACGCTCGTACCAGCGGGCCGCGAACAGCTTCTCCAGCGCGGCCACAGCCTGGCCCGTGATGCGCAGATGGGTGTCGCGCCAGGTGGCGAAGCGCTCGCCGCCGTCGATGTACTCCTGGCCCATGTTCATGCCGCCGGTGTAGCCGATCTCGCCGTCGATGACGGCGATCTTGCGGTGGTTGCGGTAGTTCACGCGCGCGATGTCGGTGACGTCGGCGCGCACCTGCGCGCCGGCCGTCTTGAGCTCGTTGAGCTCCGACTTGTGGAACGAGATGCTGCCGAGGTAGTCGAACGTGATGCGCACCTCGAGCCCCTCCGAGAGCTTCTGCTTGAGGATCCCCACCACCTCCGCCGTGAGTCGGTCGCGCTCCCAGATGAAGTACTGCAGGTGGATGAAGCGCCTGGCCTCGGTGAGGTCCTCTTTGAGGCGCGCGAACTTGTCGTGGCCGCTCACGTACAGCTCGATCGACGTGGCGGGGAGGATGGACGAGACCTCCTGCGCCGAGACGGCGTTGGCGATGTGCTCGGCCGGCGTGCCTGCCCACAGCTTGCGGAAGCGCGCCGAGGCCGCGGCGTTGCGCCGGTAGATGGGGTCGAGGTTCTCGATCTGCAGGGCGAGCATCGTGCTGATCCAGCCCCGGCGCTGGGCCACGACCTTCCAGTCCCGGCCGATGAAGATGTAGAGGAACACGCCGAGGACGGGGATGAACACGAGGATGAAGAGCCACGCGACGGTGAGGGCAGGCTCGCGGTCGTCGCTGATCAGCAGGACGATCAGGATGACCCAGTAGGCCAGGAAGATGGGCAGCGCCCACAGCGGGAGCAGGTTCAGCATGGCCGAAAGCTACCCGAAGCGCGGGTGGCTGTCACGCGGCCGCAGACCGGGCCGCGGAGCCGGCCGGCCGCACGCGCGGCCGCGGACCCGG
>CAIWHY010000468.1 GCA_903912585.1 uncultured Thermoleophilia bacterium
ACGTGATCGGCCGCGACGCCGCAGACTACCTGGTAGCGTCCCGGCTCGGCGCGGCGCGGCTGGAGCACTCCCGCCGCGTCGCAGGGGAGGCGGGCGAGCTTGCGCGCCGCTTCGGTGTGGATCCCGTCCAGGCCGAGCTTGCTGGCCTCCTGCACGACTACGCCCGCGAGGAGTCGGCCGCCAAGCTGCTCGCCGAAGCGGCGCGGCTCGAGATCCCCGTGGGGCCGGTGGAGGCGCGACGGCCCGTGGGCCTGCTGCACGCGCCGGTGGGGGCCGCCCAGTTGCTGGAGCGGGGGCTCGTCGACGCGGAGTCGGCCGGCGCCATCGCCCGGCACACCGTAGGGGGCGCCGGCATGACGCCGCTGGAGAAGTGCCTGTACCTGGCCGATTTCTGCGAGCCGGGCCGCGGGTTCGAGGGCCTCGAAGAGGTGCGCGCCCTGGCGCGCACCGCGCTCGACGAGGCCGTCGCCGCCGCGGCGCGCGTCAGCCTGCTCGACCTCATCGGGCGCGGTCGCGGGGTGGTCCCGGCCGCGCTCGCGTTGTACAACGAGGGTCATGCCGGATCCTAGGGGCTACAGACTCGATCGTCTGCGCCGTCGCCGGCGCACCAAGCTCGAGAGCTGGCAGGCGTGGACCCTCTACGTCCTCGCCGTCGTCGTCGCCTTCGGCGCCGTGTGGGGAGCCTGGTACCTCGGCGGACGGCTCGCGGGCAAGGAGCCGCCGCCGCGCCAGCAGGGCTATCTGGCCCTGATCAAGCTGATTTCGGAGTCGGGGCAGCCGGTGGCCGCGGCGCTGGCGATCAAGGACGGCTCGGGCTACTCGCTGTACGTCATCCCGCGCGACCTGTTGCTCCACGGCCCCCAGGGTCAGTACGTGTTCGCGGCGGACTCGATGAGCGCGGGGACGCTCAAGCAGGACCTGCAGCGCGTGATCGGCGCCAAGGTCGACGCCGTCTACAGCGTCCCGGTCTCGTCGCTGGCCAAGCTCGCCGGCACCGACCAGCTGCAGCTGAGGCTCGCGAAGCCCGTACAGCTGCCGTTCGGCGGCACCGACGCGAAGTTCAAGGACAAGGCGGTCGTGCAGACCGCGGCCATCCCGGAGCTGATCGCCGCGGACGGTCCGACCGGCGTCGATTCGGCGGACATGCAGGAGGCGCTGTGGACGGCCGTACTGCAGGCCGCCGCCCTGCGCCCCGCGAACGCGCGCGCCGCGACGGCGCGGAGCGTCGCGGCGGGCGCCGCCGTCCAGGCGAGTCCGGCGGCGGCGGGCTCCGGCGTCCTCGCGGACGCGCTCCGCGGCCTCACCTCCGGGCGCGCCACCGTGGCGCAGGTGCCGGCGACGTCGCGGGTCGCCGAAGGTCAGTTTGCTTTCGTGCCCGATCCCGCGGGCATCATGGCTTCCATCACGCGCAAGGCGCCGGGCTACAGCAGCCGCTACACCGTCCTCGTGCGCAACGGGACGGGCGCCGTGGGCGCCGGCGAGGCCGTTGCCACGCGTCTGGCCGTGCTGGACGTGAACCTCCCGCCGGTCGGCAACGCCGCCAGCTTCGACTACGGCCAGACGCAGATCATCGCCGGCCGCAAGGCCGTCCCTGTGGCTCAGGACATCCGTGCTATACTCGGCCGCGGCGTCGTCCTCGACGGCGCTGAGCTGCCTGCGGACACGGTCGTCGTGGTCGTCGGCAGAGACCTGAACCCGTGACGCACCCCGATCCAAAGGACCCGAAGTAGCCCCCGACGCGGACCTCATCGCGGTCGAACAGCTGGCGCGTGAGATCGCCGGCTTCGCCGCCGACAAGAAGGCTGAGGACGTCGTCGTCCTGGCCATGAGCGACGCCGTGAGCTACACGGACTTCTTCGTCATCGCCAGCGGCGCCAACACCCGGCACACCAAGGCGATCGCCGACGAGATCCAGGGCAGGCTGCGCACCCGCCGGCGCGCGGCGCGCGTCGAAGGCGATCGCGAGGGCGAGTGGATCCTCCTCGACTTCATCGACGTCGTCGTCCACGTCTTCACCCCCGCCGCCCGCGAGTTCTACCGCCTCGAGACCCACTGGGGAGACGTGCCGCAGATCGAGCTCGCCGTGGAGGCTTGAGCATCCCGGTGTCGAACGTGCGCAGGATGCACGTGGCAGACCCGGGAGGACGCTCGTGACCAAAGCCATCTGGGCGGCGATCGTCGTGATGCTGGCGTCGGCGGCGGTGGCCTTCGCCGCGCCGTCTCCGGCGCGCGCCGGCAGCGCCGGCAACGAGCAGGTGCTGCTGAAGCTCATCAACGCCGCCCGTGCCCAGCACGGGCTGGGCAGGCTCGTCCTCCAGCCGTCCCTCGCCGGCGCGGCACGGGCACACAGCCGCGATATGTTGCAGCAGGGCTACTTCGCGCACTCCCCGGCGAGCGGAGTCAGCTACTCGAGCCGTCTCGCAGGCGCCGGCTACCGCCGCTCCGGCTTCGGCTCGTGGGCGGTCTCGGAAGTCATCGGGTGGGGCAAGGCGACGCGCGGTACGCCGCACGCGGTGCTGCGCGCCTGGCTCGCCTCGCCATGGCACCGGCCCATCGTGCTCGGCGCGCGCTGGCGCGACGTGGGCGTGGGCTGCGTGCGCGGCACCTATCAGGGCCGCACGGGCGTGCTCCTGTACACCGTCGACCTGGGGCGCCGCACGCGCTAGTACCCGGCGGCGCTGCACGTGACGTCCGCGCGACCGCTGGCCGCCGCAGCTGCGGCGCTTCGCGCTCCCGGAGCGTTGACCACTCGTCTCATCGGGACTAGAATACGAACGTATGTTCGTATCTCAGCGAGCAATCCTGCACCTCGACATGGACGCCTTCTTCGCCTCGGTGGAGCAGGCGCGCCGGCCCGAACTGCGCGGCCTGCCGGTGATCGTCGGCGGCGAGCGCGGCGGGCGCGGCGTGGTCTCCGCCTGCTCCTACGAGGCACGCGTCTTCGGCATCCACAGCGCCATGCCCATCTTCCAGGCCGAGCGGCTCTGCCCTCAGGGGGCGTTCCTGCCGGTCGACATGAAGGCCTACCTCGACGTGCACCACGGCGTCGTCGAGCTGCTGGGGCGGTACACCGACCTCGTCGAGGTCGCCTCCGTCGACGAGGCCTACCTCGACGTCACCGGCAGCCGGCGGCTGTTCGGGCCGCCGCGCGCCATCGCCCTGCGCATCCAGCAGCAGGTGTACGACGCCCACGGCGTCACCTGCTCCATCGGCCTGGGGCCCACCAAGCTGCTGGCCAAGCTGGCCGCCGGCCTCAACAAGCCGGCCGGCGTCGGCGAGCTCACCGACGCCGACGTGCACGGCCGCCTGCGCGACCTGCCCGTCGGCGAGGTCTGCGGCATCGGGCCGGTCACGCAGGAGCGGCTGGCCGCCCTCGGCCTCACCACCGTCGGCATGCTGCAGGACGTGCCCTTCCCGCTGCTCGCCGCGGCCTTCGGCCGCGGCGCCCACGGGCTGCGCCAGCTCTCTCTGGGGCGCAGCTTCTCACCGGTGCGCAGCGAGCGGCCGCTGCCCAAGTCCGTCGGCCGCGAGATCACCTTCGACGACGACGTCAACGACCTCGAACTGCTGCGCGGCGCGCTGCTCTCGCTCACCGACAGCGCCGTCGCCGAGCTGCGCGGCAAGGGTCTGGCGGCGCGCACCGTCGCGCTCAAGGTGCGCTTCAACACCTTCCACACCGTCGGGCGCCGGCGCACGCTGGCGCGCCCGGTGAGCGCCACGCGCCCTATCCCCGAGGCCGCCGCCGACCTCCTCGACGAGCTCGGCATCGGCGCGCGCTGGGTCCGCCTCGTGGGCGTGAGCGTCAGCAACCTCACGCACAACGCCTTCCAGCTCACCCTCGACGAGGGCTGGCGCGAGGTGGCCCTGGGCGAGGCGGTCGACAAGGTGCGCGCCAAATACGGGTTCAGGTCGCTCAAGCTCGCCGGCGGAGCGCTCACCGACCGCCGCCTCGCGCACCCCAGCCCGGGGCTCGCGTTCCAGCCGCCGGACGCCTGACGGCGCGCCGCGCGGCGTGCGCGGCAGAAGCCGGGCCCTGTGCTAGACTTCACGCTCCGAGAGGACACGGTCGGTCCCTCGCGCGCCCGCGCGCGGCCGGCGCCGCCGAGATCACACACGAGGGGAGCCCGGATGAACGACCCAGGCAAGATCAGGAACATCGCACTCGTTGGGCATCGCGGTACCGGCAAGACGTCGCTCTTCGAGGCCTTGCTGTACTCCGCCGGCGCGCTCACGCGCCTGGGCAGTGTCGGCGACGGCACTACCTTCTCGGACTGGGACGACGACGAGAAGAAGCGCCAGATGAGCCTTTCGGCCGGCCTGGCGCACGTCGACCGCGGGGGACTCAGCTTCAACCTGATCGACACACCTGGGGACTCGAGCTTCGTCGGCGACGCCATCGCCTCGCTGAGCGTCGTCGAGACGGCGCTCGTGGTCGTCAACAGCGTCCTCGGCGTCGAGGTCCAGACCGAGCGCATGTGGGGCCGCGCCGACGAGCTCGGCCTCGGGCGCATCCTGGTCTGCAACATGCTCGACCGCGAGCGCGCCGACTTCGACAAGGACGTCAAGTCCCTGCGCGAGACCTTCGGCGCGCAGGTCGCGGCGGTGCAGCTGCCCATCGGCAAGGAACACGATCTCAAGGGCGTCGTCGACCTGCTCGGCATGAAGGCGTACACCTACGAGGGCGGCAAGGCGACGGCCGGCGACATCCCGGCCGAGCTCGCCGACGAGGCCGCCGCGGCACGCGACAAGCTCATCGACGCGATCGCCAGCACCAACGACGAGCTCGCCGAGAAGTACCTCATGGAAGAGGAGATAACGGCGGCCGAGCTCAACGGCGCGTTCGCGGCCGCCGTGGCGTCCGCGCAGCTCTTCCCGGTCGCCTGCGGCTCGGCCACCGCCGCCGTCGGCGTCGACCGGCTGTTCGAGGTGCTGGCACTGGCGCCGTCACCCACCGTCGCGGCGCCGCGCGCGCTCGTGGACGCGGACGGCAACGAGACCGTCGTCGACTGCGACCCCGGCAAGCCCGCCGTCGCCTTCGTGTTCAAGACTCTGGCGGATCCGTTCAGCGGCCACGTCAACGTCTTCCGCGTCTTCCAGGGCACCGTGACCAGCGATTCGCAGATCAGCGTCTCGCGCGATGCGCACAAGGAGCGCTTCGGTCAGCTGCTCAAGACGATGGGCAAAGAGAACAAGCCGGCGGAGGCGCTGGTGGCCGGCGACATCGGCGCCATCGCCAAGCTCAAGGACGTCGTCACCGGCGACACCCTGCATGCCGACGGCGTGAGCGGCGCCTTCCCGGCGATCGCCTTCCCGGCGACGCTGATGAGCTTCGCGATCACGGCCAAGAGCAAAGGTGAGGAAGACAAGGTCATCACCGCCCTGCGCCGCCTCAGCGACGAGGACCGCCTCCTCGAGGTGCACCACGACGACCAGACCGGCGAGATGATCGTCGGCGGCATGAGCCAGGTGCACGTCGAGGTCACCGTGGAGCGCATGAGGCGCCGCTTCGGCGTCGACGTGGAGCTCAAGCCGCCGCGCGTCCCGTACCGTGAGACGATCAAGGGCACGGCGAAGGCCGAGGGCAAGCACAAGAAGCAGACCGGTGGCCGCGGGCAGTTCGCGGACACGTGGATGGAGGTCGCTCCGCAGCCGCGCGGCGCCGGCTTCGAGTTCGAGAACAAGATCGTCGGCGGCGCCATCCCGCGCAACTTCATCCCCGCGGTCGAGAAGGGCGTGCGCGCCGCCATGGCCGAGGGGTTCCTTGCCGGCTACCCGGTGGTGGACGTCCACGTCAAGCTCTACGACGGCAAGTACCACCCCGTCGACTCGAGCGACATGGCCTTCCAGATCGCCGGCTCGATCGGCTTCAAGGCCGCCGCCGAGAAGGCCCAGCCGGTGCTCCTCGAGCCGGTCATGAACGTCGAGATCACGATCCCCGACGAGAGCGTCGGCGACATCATCGGCGACCTCAACTCGCGCCGCGGCAGGGTGCTGGGCACCACGCCGCGCGGGCACAGCAACGTGGTCGGCGCGGAAGTCCCGCTGGCCGAGATGCTCACCTACGCGCCCGACCTCACGTCGATGACCGGCGGGCGCGGCGACTACCACATGGAACTGCTGCGGTACGACGAGGTGCCGGCTCACCTCACCCAGAAGATCGTCGAGCAGGCGAAGGCCGCCAAGGAAGAGGCGCACAAGGGCTAGGGCGGGTCGCCGTCTGGTCCGGATTCTCCCGCATAGTCGGGCTTTTTGGAGGGGCGCGACGGTGGCGGCCCGTCTCGGCGCTGCGGTAGAATCGGCTTGGCACATCAACGGAGGTTCTCGTGACTGATATCGGCACCATGCGTGTGAAGAGCGGGCTCGCCGACATGCTCAAGGGCGGCGTCATCATGGACGTCACCAACGCGGACCAGGCCAAGATCGCGGAAGACGCCGGCGCCTGCGCCGTGATGGCTCTCGAGCGCGTGCCCTCCGACATCCGCGCCCAGGGCGGGGTGGCGCGCATGGCCGACCCCACCAAGATCCAGGAGATCCAGGCCTGCGTGAGCATCCCGGTGATGGCCAAGGCGCGCATCGGCCACTTCGTCGAGGCCCAGATCCTCGAGTCTCTCGAGGTCGACTACATCGACGAGAGCGAAGTCCTCACCCCGGCCGACGAGGCCAACCACATCAACCAGTGGAAGTTCAACGTGCCGTTCGTCTGCGGCGCCGTCAACCTCGGCGAGGCGCTGCGGCGCATCAGCGAGGGCGCCGCGATGATCCGCACCAAGGGCGAGGCCGGCACCGGCGACGTCGTCGAGGCCGTGCGCCACATGCGCACCATCATGGGCGAGATCCGGCGCCTGCAGACGCTGGACGAGGACGAGCTCTACGTGGCCGCCAAGCAGCTGCCGGCGCCGGTCGAGCTCGTCAAGTGGGTCGCCGCGAACGGCAAGCTCCCGGTCGTCAACTTCAGCGCCGGCGGCCTCGCCACTCCGGCCGACGCCGCCCTGATGATGCAGCTCGGCGCCGAGGGCGTCTTCGTCGGCTCGGGCATCTTCAAGAGCTCCGATCCGCAGAAGCGCGCCAACGCCATCGTCAAGGCGACCACCAACTATCGCGACGCCAGGATCCTCGCCGAGGTCTCGGTGGGTCTCGGCGAGGCCATGCCCGGCATCGACGCCGCGCGCATGCCCGAGGAAGCCAAGATCCAGCATCGCGGCTGGTGATCGCGACGGGCGCATGAGCTCACCGATCGGCACCCGCCGGCTCGACTCGATCCTGTCGCCCGAGCCCAGCCCCGTGCCGGACGGCCCGGGCGCCGGGCTCACGCTCGGGGTGCTCGCTCTCCAGGGCGACTTCCGCGAGCACCGGCGCGTGCTCGAGGGCCTCGGAGCGTCGACGCGCGAGGTACGCCACGCGGAGCACCTGCTGGACCTCGACGGCCTGGTGATCCCGGGCGGCGAGAGCACGACGATCAGCAAGCTCATGGACGCTTACGGGATGGCCGCTCCCATCGCCGCCTTCCACCGCCACGGGGGCGTCGTGTACGGCACCTGCGCGGGGCTCATCACGGTCGCCCGCGCCACCGTCGAGGGCACGCCGCCCACGCTGGGCCTTCTGGACATCGTCGCGCGCCGCAACGCGTTCGGCCGCCAGGTGCGCAGCTTCGAGGCGGACCTGGAGGTGCAAGGCGTCGCCGGCGCGCCGGTGCACGCGGTCTTCATCCGCGCGCCCTGGGTGGAGAGCGCCGGCCCGGGCGTCGAGGTGCTGGCGCGCTTCGAGGGCCACATCGTGGCGGCGCGCGGCGACAACGTGCTCGTCACCGCGTTCCACCCGGAGCTCACCGACGACGCGCGGCTG
>CAIWHY010000469.1 GCA_903912585.1 uncultured Thermoleophilia bacterium
ATCAGGAGAAAGCCCGAGGCTGAGGCGCAACGTACCCACTGCGGGTATGGGGTAAAAGGCGCGCCGGCGGAGCGCCGCGTCGGCTCAGCGGAGGCGATGCACGTCTGGGTCGCGCCGCCGCGCGTCGGCGGCCAGACACTCGAGGTCATCGAGGAGCGAATCGGGCAGCGCCTGCCCCGCGGACCCGACGCCGAGGTGCGCGTCGGGCTTGACGGTGCCGTGGTAGTCCGAGCCGCCGGTGGGGACGAGGGCGTACTTGCGCGCCAGCGCCAGGCAACGCGCCACAGTCGCCTCGTCGTGCAGCGGGTAGTAGCACTCCAGGCCGGCCATGCCGAGGCGGGCGGCGTCGCGCACGATGTGCTCGAGGCCGGCCGCGTCGGTGTGGATGATGCCGGGGTGGGCCAGCACCGGCAGGGCGCCGGACGCGCGCAGCAGCTTGAGGGCGGCGCCCAGCGAGAGGCGGCGCCGATCGACCCAGGCCGGAGCGCCGCGGCGCAGGAAGCGCTCGAAGGCATCCGAGATCGAGCCCGCGTAGCCGCGGCGGACCATGGCCTCGCCGATGTGGGGGCGGCCGACGGCGCCGTTCTCGGCCGCCGCCCTCATGTCGGTGAGGTCCAGCGGGTAGCCGAGCTCCGCCAGTTTGCCGACGATCCGCTGGTTGCGCTCGTCGCGGTAGGCGCGCAGCTCGGCAAGCTGGCGCTTGAGCGCGTCGTTGGGGCGCCCGGCGAGGAAGTAGCCGAGCATGTCCATGGTGACGCGCTCGTGCTCGAGGTTGATCTCCACGCCGGGCACGACGCGCAGCCCCAGGCGCTCGCCCGCGGCCAGCGCCTCCGGCAGCCCGTCCACGGTGTCGTGGTCGGTGACGGCGACGGCGGTGAGGCCGAGCGCTGCCGCCTCCTCGACGAGCTGCGTGGGCGTCCGCGATCCGTCCGAGAACGTGGTGTGGGCGTGCAGGTCGATCATGCTGCTACACTACCGCAGCCGGCGAAGGCTCACGCGGCCGCCCCGGGGTAGAGCCGCGCGGCTCTGGGTATGAACCCCGTGGTGCGCGGCCGGCCTTGCCGGTCTCGCGCCGCGTAGCCCCATCCCTGCGTCACCCGGAGGTCCGCGATGCGCGTCGGCATGATCGCCCCGCCCTGGTTCCCTCTGCCGCCCCAGCGCTACGGCGGCATCGAGTTCGTCGTGAGCCTCCTCACCGAGGGCCTCGTGCGCCGCGGCCACGACGTCACGCTGTTCGCCAGCGGCGATTCCACCACCCGGGCGAGCCTCAGCTACATCTTTGCGCGCGCCCCGTTCGAGCAGATCGAGAACGGCGGCCACCTCGAGGTCGTCCACAGCCTCGAGGCCTACCTGAGGGCGCGGGAGTTCGACGTGATCCACGACCACGACGGCCTCGCCAGCCGCGCCATGGGGGCGCTCGTGCACCGCCTCGTCGGCACGCCGGTCGTGGCAACGCTGCACGGCCCCGCCGACGCCGTCACGCAGAAGATGCTCAGCGCGCTGCGCGACGATCTGAAGTTCATCGCCATCTCGGACTACCAGCGCGGCGGGTTCCCGGAGCTCGACTTCGCGGGCACGATCCCCAACGCCATCGACGTGGAGCACATGCCGTTCAGCGCCGAGAAGGACGACTACTTCCTCTTCATCGGGCGCATGATCGCCGACAAGGGAGCCCACACCGCCATCGAGGTCGCCCGCCGCCTGGACGCGCGGCTCATCATGGCCGGCAAGGTCAACGAGGGGCCCGAGCGCGAGTACTACGCACGCGAGGTGGAGCCCTACCTCTCGGACAACATCCACTTCCGCGGCGAGATCGATCACGACACCAAGATCGAGCTCTACAAGCGCGCGCGCTGCACCCTGTTCCCCATCCAGTGGCCAGAGCCGTTCGGACTGGTGATGATCGAGTCCCTCGCCTGCGGCACGCCGGTGATCGCGATGCGCCACGGCTCCGTGCCCGAGGTCATCGAGGACGGCCGCACCGGCTTCATCGTGGAGAGCGCCGACGAGATGGTGGAGGCGGCGGGGCGCATCGATGAGATCGATCCGGCCGAGTGCCGGCGGGCGGTCGAGGAGCGCTTCGGCAGCGACGCTTTCGTGCGCGCCCACGAGAAGGCCTATGCGCAGCTTCTCGAGGGCGGCGACGCGAGCTAGTCGCGCCGCGGCCCGCCGCCCGGGGCGGGGATGCGCCCGGCCGGCTCCTTGTGGCCGTCCGGGCTCGGCGATAGTCTTCGGGCGATGAAGCTCCCCTACGACGACGTCCACCTCATCGCCGACCCGCTGTACGGCTACCTGCGCATCACGCTGTCCCGGGCCGGCGAGATCGCCGAGGCCGACGTCATCGACAACCCGTGGGTCCAGCGACTCAAGCGCGTCCATCAGCTGCAGAGCTCGTGGTGGGTGTTCCCGACCGCCGAGCACAGCCGGTTTGCGCACAGCCTCGGCGCCATGCACCTCGCCGGCCAGCTGGCGCGGCAGGTGTATCCGACGCTCGTCGAGGTGGAGCCCGGCACGCCCTCCCTGCCGGTCGTGGAGGAGACGCTGCGCCTCGCCGGGCTGCTCCACGATCTCGGCCACGGCCCGTTCAGCCACTTCTGCGACGAGGAGTACTTCCTGCCGGTGTTCGGCATCGACCACGAGCAGATCAGCCAGTACCTCATCGTCAACGAGCTCGGCGGCCTCGTCGCCGAGCTGCGGCGCAGCCCCTGGGGCCAGTTCGGCGCGGACGAGGCCGTCGACCCGTGGCACGTCGCGTTCCTGGTACGCGCGGACGAGAACGACGACGGCGCCGCTCCGGGCTCGCGGGCGGCGTCCGCCGCGGGGTCCGCGACAGCCGACGCCGGACCGATCCCGCGCTGGGTGCGGCTGCTGCACCGCGCGCTCTCCGGCGCGGTCACGGTCGACAACATGGACTACGTGCGGCGCGACGCGTACATGTGCGGCGTCGCGCTTGGCCCGGTCGACGTCGAAAGGCTGATCTACTACACCTTCTGCACGCCCGACGGGCTCACGTTCCACAAGCGCGCGCTCAGCGGTTTGCGCGCCTTCCTCAACGCCCGCTTCTACATGTACGAGAACGTTTACTTCCACCGCATCGGGCACGCCATCGACCTGCACCTGCACGAGATCTTCCGCCCGACGATGCGGCTCGTGCTGCCGCAGAGCCCGCTCGACGACCTCGCCGCCTACCGGCGGCTCACCGAGTGGTCGCTGTTCACGACCGTGGAGGCCTGGCTCGACGAGCCGCTCGCGAGCGAGCGGCGCGAGCTCGCCGAGCAGTGGCAGTCGATCATCCACCGCCACGTGAAGTACAGCATGGTGTTCGAGCAGCACGTGGAGCGCCAGCAGCCGCTGCCGGCGGCGCGCGACATGACGACCGCCGAGTTCCGCGAGGCGATCGTGCGGCGCCTGCCCAATGCGCTCAAGGGGCTCGATTTCGTCGTCGACATCGCCTCGCAGGATCCGCGCCCGCTCAACCCGCTCGTCGGGCCCAAGCGCATCGCCGTGTACGACCCGGTGAGCGACGCGATCGAGGAGCAGTTGCTGAGCGGCATCCTCGAGTTCGTGCCGGCCAAGGCCCACCTGTACCGGGTCTTCGCCGTGGGCCGCGAGCACGAGCGCGAGCTCGCCCTCGCGGCGCGGCGGGCACTCGACGAGGCCGAGCCGCAAAGCCTGACCAACCTCTAGAAGCTCCCGCGGAAGACGAAGAAGGCCGCGGCCGCGAGGCCGACGGTCAGCAGCACCAGCGCCGCGATCACGAGCATGTCGACGAAGGCGAGGCCGCCGCGCTCCTCGTCAGGCCGGCGGGGCGCCGGCTCCTGGCGCGGCTTCGTCTGGCGGCGCGGCTGCGATTGCCTGCGCGGCTGCGGCTGATCGCCCGGCTTGGATCGCTTCGACGGCGGGCTCTTGCGCTGCGGAGCCTGTCCGGCGCCCGCCCTGCGTGCCGCGCGTTCGCGCGCCGCGCTCTGGCGCGCGGCGGGAGTGCGCGAGCCACCGCTCCCGTCCAAACGGTTCGTCTTGCTCACGCGCCGGACGGGTGGGTCATGTCCGCCGGGCGCACCCAGGCGTCGAACTGCTCGGCCGTGACGTAGCCGAGGCCGAGCGCCGCGTCCTTGAGCGTGAGCCCCTCGTGGTGCGCCTTCTGCGCGATCGCCGCGGCCTTGTCGTAGCCGATGTGCGGGTTGAGCGCCGTCACGAGCATCAGCGAATCGCCGAGATGCCGGGCGATGA
>CAIWHY010000470.1 GCA_903912585.1 uncultured Thermoleophilia bacterium
ACGACAGCGAGCCAGAAACGCTGACGGACACAGTTGGCGAGTGGGTTCCGCTCTGCGACGGCGAGGAACTGCCCGAGGGTGACGGCGAAGCCGATACCGAGCGAGGACGCGTCCCAGCCCGTGTTCAGCAGGGAGCGCATGGCGTCGAACACGTAGGTCGTGGGGTTGATCGTGGCCGCCACCTTGAGCCAGCCCGTCGTGACGTACTGCTTGGGCACGAACGTGTAGCTCAGGAAGATCAGCGGGAAGAACGCGAAGGTCGCCGCCTGAGCCGCCGCCGCGTTCTTGGTCTTGAGCGCCATGAAGGCGGCGTAGCCGGCGAACGCCATCCCCCAGAAGAAGGCGAGCACGACGACCAGCACGAACCCGCCCGGCCCCGCCGCGACCTTCAGTCCCATGAGCAGGGCGATGAACATCACGAGGACGACCTGCGCGGTCAGGATGATCGCGCTGGCGATCATCGGCCCCCAGATCACCGCGAGACGGCGTGTCGGCGTCAACAGCAGCTTGGTGAAGTAGCCGTTGTCGATGTCCTTGATCAGCGTCTGGCCGGCCAGGCCGGCGCCGCCGACCGCCGCCGACACGATGCTCACCGGCAGGATGAAACCGAGGTACGAGCCCTGGAAGCCCGGCAGCTTGGCCACGCTGTTGAGGCCGCCGTTGTAGACGAACAGGAAGAAGACGCTGATGGCGATGTTGGGGATGATCGTCGCCGGCTGGCGCAGGGCGTTCCTCAGGGACCGGCCGATGAGCAGGAGGATGTCGCTCACGGGGTCACCTCCTCGTTCGCGGCGGCCAGGGCGGCGTCTCGCGCGGGCTCGCCTGAGGCAAGCCCGTCTGGGGCGGGCGGGCCGGCGGTCGCGTCGCCCGCCCCGTCGACCTCGTGCTCGAGTGCCTGGCCCGTGACGCGCAGGAACACGTCGTCCAGCGAGGGTTGCTCGATCGTGAGGCCCTGGAGGCGGATGCCGGCGCCGTCGAGCGCGCGCACCAGCTCCGGCACGTTCTCTGCGGCGCGCCCGAAGTAGAGGCGCACGTCGTGGCCGGAGGCCTGACGGTTCGGGGCGATCCCGGCGAGCGCGTCGTAGGCCTGCGCGGCTTCCTCGCACTGCGCGAACTGCAGCTCCACGACCTCGTCGCCGACCTCGCGCTTCAGCTCATCGGGCGTGCCCCTGGCGACGATCTTGCCCTTGTCGATGATCGCGATCTCGTCGGCGAGCCGGTCGGCCTCCTCGAGGTACTGCGTGGTGAGGAAGATCGTCATGCCCAGTTCCTCGTTGAGCCGGCGGACCTCCTCCCAGATGCCCACGCGGCTGGCCGGGTCGAGGCCCGTGGTCGGCTCGTCGAGGAAGAGGATGCGCGGGTCGTTGACGAGTGCCAGCGCCAGGTCGAGCCGGCGCTTCATGCCTCCGGAGTAGGCGCCGGCGCGCTTCTTGGGGTCGACATCGTCGAGACCGACCGTGACGAGGAGGCGCTCGGCCTTCTGGCGCGCCTCCTCGCCGCTCTTGCCGAACAGCTGCGATTGCAGCACGAGCAGTTCGCGCGCCGTCATCAGCGGGTCGAGCCCCACATCCTGGAGGGCGACGCCGATCGCCTCGCGCACCTTGCCGCCTTGCCGCTGCACGTCGTAGCCGGCCACCGTAGCCTTGCCGGCGGTCGGGTCGAGGATCGTCGTCAGGATCTTCACGAGCGTGGACTTGCCGGCGCCGTTGGGGCCGAGAAAGCCGAAGATGCGGCCGCCGGGGATGTGCAGGTCGACGCCGTCCACCGCCGGCACGGCGCCGAACGTGCGGCGCAGCCCCTCCGCGGTGATCGTGCGGTCTTCTCCGTCGTGCTCAGCCATGAGCGGCGCTCCTCCGTTTGCAGATGCAACTACTCGACGAGCGTGATACCCATGCCGGGCCGGGGTAGAACACGGGCAGCCACGACGAAGGGAGGACCTCCCATGCAGGTCTTCGAGAGACGGAGTCTCATGCCGGCGCCGGCCGGAGAGGTGTACGACTGGCATCGGCGCCCCGGTTCGTTCGCGCGGATGACGCCGCCCTGGAACAGGATCCGCGTGCTCGAGCGCACGGGGACCGGGCTCGAGGACGGCGCCCGCCTGGTGTTCGAGGTCAAGCTTGGGCCCGTGTGGAGGCACTGGGTCGCCGAGCATCACGGCAACGTGCCCGGCCGGCAGTTCGCGGACCGTCAGGTGGAAGGCCCCTTCCGCTCGTGGGACCACACGCACCGCTTCGTCCCGGCGGAGCAGCTCGGCAGCGAGCTGATCGACCACATCGAGTTCGAGCTGCCCGCCGGTGCGCTGGGCGACGCGGCCGGCGGCGGGCAGGCGCGCAGGACGCTCGAGCGCATGTTCCGCTTCCGTCAGGCGCGCCTGGCCAGCGACCTCGAGCGCCACGGGTTCTGGAGCGCGCAACCGCGGCTCACGGTCGCCATCAGCGGGGCGAGCGGCCTCGTCGGCTCGCACCTGGCCGACTACCTCACCACGGGCGGCCATCGGGTGATCAAGCTCGTGCGCCGGCCGGCGGCCGGCCCGGACGAGATCAGCTGGGACCCGGCCGCCGGCGTCCTCGACCCGGGCGCGCTCGCCGGCGTCGACGCGATCGTCAATCTGGCCGGCGAGTCGATCGCCGGCATCTGGACCACGTCCAAGCGGCACGCCATCATGGCGAGCCGGCTGCAAGCGACGCGCACGCTCGCCGCCGCCATCGCCGCCATGGATGCGCCTCCGAAGGTGTTCGTGTCCGCCTCCGCCGTCGGCGCCTACGGCTCGCTGGGCGGCGAGGCCGTCACCGAGCAGACGGCGCTTGGCGAGGGCTTTCTCGCCGACGTGTGCCGTGCCTGGGAGGCGGCGGCGCAGCCGGCCGCCGAGTCGGGCGTGCGCGTGGTCAACCCCCGCTTCGGCATCGTCGTCAGCGCCGCCGGCGGTGCCGTTGCCTCTATGCTGCCCGCCTTCAAGGCGGGAGCCGGAGCGCGGCTGGGGAGCGGCGACCAGTACTGGGCCTGGGTCGAGCTCGACGACCTGCTCGCGGCCGTCGAGTGGATCCTGCACGACGACGAGCTCTCGGGGCCGGTCAACGTCACCGCGCCCGAGCCGGTGACCAATCGCGAGTTCACGAAGACGCTGGGCCGCGTCCTGCGTCGCCCGGCTGCGCTGGTGGCCCCGCACGTCGTGATCTCCAAGGGCCTGCGCGGCATGGGCGACGAGATGTTCCTCGCCAGCCAGCGCGCCGTGCCGGCCAAACTGCGGGCGCGCGACTTCCGCTTCGGGTTCGCCCAGCTGGAGCCGGCGCTGCGCCACGAGCTCGGCCGCGCCTGAAGCAGAGCCGGACGGGCCGGGGGCGGCGGCTGCGCTTCCCCCGGCCCGTCCGGCCTCGCGCCCGCTGCGCGCCGCTCAGAGCGCGGCGGTCTTCTCGTTCAAGGTCTTCAGCAGGGCGTCTCGCTCCGCGCCGGTCATCCTCATCAGCTGGCCGACGTGCGCCGCCGCCGCATGCTTGAGCATCTTCTCCTTGACCTCTTCGCCGGTCTCGCCCTCAGCGCAGAACGGGCAATCCACGCCCATCTCGCGGCAACTGAGCGACTTCATCTGATCCTCCTTCGTGGAAACCGTCATCGCATGGCGACGCTGGTGGAAGGATGACGATACTATGAGTGAGCGGCCTCGGGGTCCTGCGCGTTCCCAACGAACGATGCAGCGCGACGCGAGGACGTCTCCGATGACGCCTACAAGGGGGCAGACGCATGAGGTTCAAAGCACTCCTGGCCGGAGCGGTCCTCCTCGTGGCGACAGTGCTGGCTGGTGCGGCGATCACCGCCGACGCGCACGCATCTCCGGCGGCGAAGGACCCGGTCGTCTTCATTGGCGGGGGCACCATCGATGACGATGCGGCCTCGGTGCTGCTCTTCACGATGCAGGGCATCGACTATCGAGGCATCATCACGACGGATTCCGACTGTATCTACAACTACGCTATGCAGGCGCAATGGCGGCTGCAGTCATATCTCGGCAAAGCCTCGCTGCCCATCACCTTGAGCCGTGCCAGGGGCTGGAACGCGTTTCCGTGGTCCTACAGGTCCGACGCCATCAAGGTGTACGACTCCACCGTCCTGAGTGGCATCAGTGACAACGCAGCCTGGCCGCCGTATCCATCGGGCGCCGCCCTTCTCAAGCACCAGCTGAGCAAGGCGGTGCAGACGCACAAGCCCATCACTCTGCTGATCACGGATCCCCTGACCACCCTTAGCGACCTCCTCAAGCAGAATCGGCGCTTGGCCAAGGGGATCAAGAGGGTCATCTGGATGGGGGGCGCGATCGATGTCCCCGGTAACCTTGACCCCACCACGATCCCTCCTGAGATCGCGAACCCCAAGGCCGAGTGGAACGCGTTCTGGGACCCCTATGCCGTGAACTGGATATTCAAGAACACCTCGTTCCCCATCGTCGTGTTCCCGCTCGACGTCACCGATCAAGCGAGACTGACGCCCGAGTTCATGACTTCTCTGGACGCTCAGGGCCTCCAGTACCGCTACTCGAGGCTGGTCGGCGGTCTCTATGGTCTGGTCGAAGGCCAGCCCTACTTTGAGATGTGGAACTCCCTCACCTCCGTATATCTGGCCCGCCCAGACATCTTCGCCGCCCCCGTCCCGATGAAGCTCACGATCGAGACGGAAGGCTACATGCAGGGGGCGATCACGAGAGATCCGAAGGGCAGGGCGGTGAGGGTCGTGACGAACATCAAGGACAAGGACGCGTTCTACGCTTACGTCCTGAACCAGCTCAAGCGCAACTGAGAAGTAGGCGCCGCGAGCTCTCGCCTGGCGCCCCGCCACGCAGCAGCGTCAGTACGCGACCGCCAGGGCGTGGCCGACGTTGCTGCGTCGCTCGAGCTCGTCGAGCATGAAGGCGGCGACGTCTGCGCGGGCGATCTTCGTGCCGCCGGGCAGGGAGTAACCGGGCTCGGCGCGGTACCCGCCGCGGGCCGGCCCGTCGGTGAGTCCGGCGGCCGCCCGCACGATCGTCCAGTCCAGCTCGCTCTGGCGGACGCTGGTCTCCATGCGCCGCAGGTCGGCGTAGGCATGCTTGAGGACGAACGGCTTGACGATACGCTCGAAGGCCCACGGCAGGTTGGGGTCCGGGCCCGGCTGCGTGCCGCCGGCCGAGAGGACGACGAGCCGGCGCACGCGGTAGCGCTGCATCGAGCGGATCACGTTCAGCGTGCCCTGCGCATTGACGGACGGGTCGCCCTTCTTCATGGCGACGCCGAGCGCGACGAGCGCGGCGTCCTGCCCGTCGACCGCGTCGCTGACGACTCCTCCGTCGAGCACGTCGCCCTGGACCACGCTCACGCCCTCGCGGAGGGCGCCCAGCTTGTCGGGCGCGCGGACCAGCGCGGTCACTGCGTGGCCGCGCTCCAGCGCGCCCGCCACGAGCAGGCGCCCGGTACGCCCCGTGGCTCCGATGACGACGACCTTCATGACGGTATCGTAGCAGCCAATGCGGCGGGTCTCCTGCGACGCGCTGGTCTGCTTCGCGCGGCGTCGGCAGCAGTCCCGCCGCGCCGTCGTGCTAGCATCCCGAGAGTGATGATCCACTCGGACGAAGAGACCGCGCCGAGCAGCGGTGCGGCGAGCGGCTTGCGGCGGTAGGGCACCCGTGCCCAACCATTACGAAACGCTCGGCGTCGGCATCGACGCCTCGCCAGAGGTCATCCAGCGCGTCTTCCGGCAGCTCGCCAAGGCCTATCACCCCGACACGAATCCGGACAATCCCACGGGCGCCGAGAAGCTCAAGCACCTGAGCGAGGCCTACGAGACCCTGAAGGATCCCGCGAAGCGCCGGAGGTACGACCGTACGCTGGGCCTGAGTGCGTCGGGATCGTCGCAGCCCCGGCCGCGACCGCCGGAGCCGGAACGCGCCGCCCAACGTGAGGCCGCGTCGGCGAGCCGGCGCCGCGCCGAGGAGGAGCGTCACGCACGCGACGAGGCCAGACGTAAGCGCGAGGCGGCGGCGCGGGCGGGCGCGGAGGAGGAGCGCCGCCGGCGGGCCGAGGCCCAGCGCCGGAGCGGGACGCCGCCGGGTCGCACCCGTGCACAGGCCGCTCGCGAGCGGCTGCAGGTCCGCAAGCAAGCGCTGGCGAACGCCATCGCCCACTTCGCCGGGCAGGAGCTTGAGGATCGCGTCGAGACGCGCGTCGGATTCAGCCGCGACCGGGGCTGGCGGGCGGACCTGCGCTGCTCCATCTGCAGCCCGGAGGACCAAGATCTCTCCTTGGGCCCGAGGGACGAGATCCTCGAGGCCATACTGACCGGCACAAGCGCGGAGCCGGCGCGCCTCGAGGGCCGCGGTCGCACGGAGGCGCATCTGGCGCGGCGACGCGATGCTCACCAACGCTACCTCGCCGCCGCCGGGCAGGCCGCCGGGAACCCGGACGCCGTTCGCCGCTCCGGAGCGCGCTGGCTCACTGAGGCGGATGAGGCGTTCCACGCCGCTGTCTGCGCGGCAAGCTGTGCAGC
>CAIWHY010000471.1 GCA_903912585.1 uncultured Thermoleophilia bacterium
GGACGAGCCGGCGCAGCGGCACCGGCTCGAGACCGCAGGCCGAAGCCAGACGGGGGGCGCGGTCGCGCACCAGGGCCTCGGCCTCCTCGCGCAGCGCGACGAGCCTGCCGTCCTGGACCGGCTCGGAGGCGACCATGTTGGCGAACTGCCCGACGCGCGTGAGCGCCTCCAGTTGCCGCAGGTACAGGGAGTCGCAGAACTGGGCCACGGTGGCCTCCTCGCGGAACCGTGGCTCCGACTCGACCAGGGCGCGCTCGGCGCGCAGGTCCTCCACCACCGTGGCGAGGTAGGCGTGGACGGTGCGCTGCCAGGGCGATTCGACGGTGAGCCGCGCCGCCGCCTCCACGTAGCGCTCGTGCAGCCAGTCGGCAAGCGCGCGCGTCTCGCCCATGCCGTCGAACCGGGCTTCGCCGCGGCTCAGGCCGGCGGGCCGCAGGTCGGCGATCCGCGAGGTCGTGAAGTGGGGGGTCTCGGCGACCAGGGTGAAACAGTCCCAGGTGGCCTCTGCATAGGCGTCGCTCGACGTGCCGCACGTCAGGAGCGCGGCGGGATCGGCGCCGTAGGTCTCGTAGTAGTCGTAGTCGTCGGCGAGGGAGAAGGCCTGGAACACGCCGGGCGACAGCGTCCGCAGGTACGGCACCTCGGGTTCGCCGCAGTGCACCGGCAGGGCCGTCGCCGCCAGGGCGGCGGCGAGATCCGCCTCCAGGTCCGCGTCGGTCGCCGAGATGTAGAAGTAGCCGCCGCAGAACGTGGAGTCGTGCAGGCCGGCGTACAGGTCGAGCGGCCGGCGCTGGACGACCTCCATGACGGCGCGCGCCTCCGGCAGCGGTCGCAGGAAGCCGTAGCGCTTGTACTCAACCGGGAACGTCCACTCGAACTGGTCGGCCAGGGGCGGGCGATACACGCGCAGGAGGTACTCGGCGAGATCGTACGGCTGGTCGAACCAGGGCTCGTTGAGCACGAGACCGTCGGGGTCGCCGGCCATGACCACGGAGAAGCCGAAGCCGAGCTCCTCGGCGAGGCCGGCGGCGAGCAGCGGCAGCAAGTACTGCAGCATGAGGGCCCCGACCGGCTCCTCCGGATGAGGCAGCCCGACGAGCAGAGCCTGGAGCGGGCCGCCGGGGATCTCGAGACAGCGGATCGCACGGCCCGCCCGGGAGCGCCCGGCCGTCCACAAGCCCGCGCCTCTGGCGCCGGCGAGCTCGTCGACGCAGGTCTCGAGCTCGTCGAGACGCGGAAAGGAACCGCTTTCAGGTACGCCCGCGACCACGGCGTCGAAATGTGGGTACACCTGAGCCTCTCCATCGCCACACTGCCGCGGCCAGCCTACCAGAAGGCTCCCCGCCGAGGCAGCGGAGGGCTCAAGGTCCCGGCCGCGGTGCCGATACAAACACTGGTACCCCCTTCAGAGGGCCGGGAGCTGCCCAAGGCAGCGGCTCCCGGCCCTTCCCTCGTGCGGCAAACGGCCCCGGGCCCACCTCTGGCGACTCCCGGGGCCGTTTGCTAGAGTGAGATCGGCTACGGGGGGTCGTGATGATCTACTGCGTCGTGCCACCTGAGCTCGGCGACGAAGCGTTTCGCCGGCTCGTCGAGCACTACAAGGACAATCCGAACGTCAAGGTCATCATGGACCGGCGCTACGGAGACCGCCGCACGGACCGCTCCCACGGGGAGAAGCGCACCACGCGCGACCGGCGCCAGCGCGGCACGCCCGGGGCCATCGACCTGTAGCACCACTCCCGACTCTGGGGACGCCATGAACGAACCCCTGCCTCGCGGCAGCGAGACCAGCCTCGAGCTCACTCACCTCATGCAGCCGGCCGACGCCAACTTCATGGGCAACATCCATGGCGGCATCATCATGAAGCTCATCGACGAGGCCGCCGGGGCCTGCGCCTACCGGTTCTGCCGCACCAAGGTCGTCACGGCCGCCATCGACCGCATCGACTTCCACCACCCCGTGCAGGTCGGCAACCTCGTGCGGCTCCACGCCAACGTCAACTTCACGAGCAGGACGTCGGTGGAGGTCGGCGTGCGCGTCGAGGCGGAGGACCTCACGACCGGCATGGTCGCGCACACCAACTCAGCCTACCTGGTGTTCGTCGCGCTCAGCGACAGCGGCAAGCCGATCCCCGTGCCGCCGCTCGTGCCCGAGACCGACGAGCGGAAGCAATGGTTCGCCGCAGCGCAGGAACGGCGGCGCAAGCGGCTCGCGGAGCGCGAGCCGGCGGACTGAGGGCACGCCGCCCAGCCGCGTCACGCGCCTGCGGGCACGGCGTCCTCGAGCCGGAGGAGCTCCTGCAAGGCAAGATGAGCCACGTCGAGCTGATCCTCGCTGGGCTCGCTCGTCGTGAACAGCCGCTGCATCTCGATCCCCGGCCGGCGCAGCGTGCGCGCCAGCGGGTGGTCCTGGTGGCGCGCCATCCAGGAGAAGAGCTCCATCGCCGTGCCGATGCTCACGAGGCCGGCAAGGAACGTCGTCAGCGGCTTGCGCTCCTGGCCGGCGGCGCGCAGGACGAGGTTGGTCGCCACGCTGGTCACCATCATCGGCGCCATCAGGTTGGTGCCGCAGCGTGCGTGCTCCTTGTCCGCCGTCGCCGGGTCGCCGCCGCTCTCGTAGGCCGCCACGCTCTTGTGCTCGGCGCCGTGGTACCGCGAGAGACGCGAGTCGCGCAGGAGGAGGAGCAAAGGGGCCAGCGACACGCCGGCGGCGGCGAGCTCCTTGACGAGTGGCGAGCCCATCTTGGTGCTGCGCAGCATGACCGTCGCCACGGCGCTCAGCGCTGTCGCGGCGAGCATGCGCGGGTCCTCCTGGGGCAGCACCGGCCCGCCGGTCGCGCGGCGCACGGCCGGGAGCACGGAGACGGACTCTCCGAGCCTCACGAGGCCGCGGAGCACCGGCACCTGCTGCAGGCTCTCCCGGCCGCGGAGCTTGGCCTTGCGGCCGGAAGTGACTTTCACGCCGCCGCCCGGCTCGCGCACGGCGGCGGCCCAGTAGCTCTCGCTCTGCAGAAGCACTCCGTCCCGCAGCGCCATGCCGCCGAGCGTCACGTTACTCATGTCATGACCGCCTCATCCATCGCTTGCGTATCCCTCCACAGCTTGCCGGAAGCGGCGAGCCTTCTCAACCGACGGGCGCGCCGCACCACCGGGGAGGGCCGTGAGTGGAAGTATCGCGCCTTCGGGTAGACTCCCGCCCAGATGCGCCGGCACAGCCGGAAGTCCGTGTACGCACTGGAGTCCAGGAGGGATCATGGGTCTTTTCGACAAGGTCACGCAGAAGGCCGCCGGCCTGGCGGGAGACGCGGCGACCGCCGGCAAGGTCGGGGCGGCGCAGGTCAAGCTCAAGAGCCTCGAGGGGGCTGCCGACGACGCCAAGCGCGACCTCGGCGCCGAAGCGTACACGCTGATCAAGGCCGGCGAGCTCACGCACCCCTCGCTCGACAACGCCGTGGCGGCCGTGGACGCGGCGATGGTGGCGATCGAGGCCAAGAACGCGGAGATCGAGGCGATCAAGGCGGGCAACGCGAGCGCGCCCGCCGCTGCGGCGGCTCCGGCCAGCGCGGTACCGCCGGTGAGCGCCGTCCCGCCGGTGAGCGCGGTACCGCCGGTAGGAGCAGTGCCTCCCGTGGCGGCGACCGGTGACGCGCCGGCGGCGGCTCCCTACGTCTCCCCGTCGGCCACCGACCAGCCCAGCGTGCAGCCGTACACGACTCCCAGCGAACCCGCCGAGCCGGCGACCTGACCGCCACGTCCACGCCCCGGCGACCCGGCAGCAAGGAGAGGTGATGGGGTTCTTCGACGCCTTGAAGGAGAAGGCGAACGCCGTGGCCTCCGACGCCGGACGCGCCGGCAAGGTCACCGCCGCACAGGCGCGCGCGGTCGTGCTCCAGAGCGACGTGCGCAAGGCGGAGAGGGAGCTGGGACACGTAGCCTTCGACCTCATCGAGCGCGGCGAACTGGAGCCGGCCGGCATGGCCGAAGTCGCGGCGCGCCTGCGCGAGGCGCACCGGGCACTGACCGACAAGGACGCGGAGATCGCCGCCATCCGTGCCGAGGGCGGCGACCCCGGGGTCGTGGCCCACGCCACGGGCGAGTCCGCGGCCGCCGCCGGGCCGGCGCCCGCGGAAGAAGCGGCGCGCGACGAGTCGGCCGGCCGCGACGCCGCCGAAGCGCACGCCGGCGGCGCCGCAGCAGAGGCGCCCGCGGCGCAGAAGCCGGCGCGCAGGACCGCGCCGCGCAAGCCAGGCGGCAAGGCGCCGACCCCCAAGCCGGCCGCCAAGAAGACGGGCGGCGCGGGCAAGGCCGGCGGTGCCGGGACCTCGGCAAAGACGACGGGCGGCTCCCAGACGACGAGCAGGCCGGCCGCGGACAAGCCGGCGGGCAAGCTGGCGAGCAAGCTGGCGAGCGGCGTCGGCGACGCGGTAGAGAAGCCGCGGGCAGGCTCCACCTGAGCCTCCGCGTCCCGCGTCCGGGCGGTCTGGTAGCCTAGGCGGGACCAAGGAGAACGAATGATCACAGAACTCAGCGGCCTCGCGGCCGCCATGCCGCGGACCCCGATCGCCGAGCTCGAAGGCGGCCAGGCGGTCGACACCTACTTCACCTGCTCGGAGATGACGACGGCCACCGACCGCAACGGCAAGACCTATCTCCGTCTCAAGCTGCGCGACGCCACCGGCGAGGTCTCTTGCATCCACTTCGACCCGTCGGAGGAGGCGCTCGGCGTGTCTGCCGGCGACGTCGTGGTCGCGGCCGGCACCTACAGCGTGCACCCGCAGTACGGCCCCCAGATCCAGGTCCGCAGGCTGCGTCCGGCGGCGCCCGACGAATACGACGCCGCAGAGCTCGTGCCCGTCTCGCCGGTCGGCACCGCCGAGCTCGGGGAGCGACTGCACGCGCTCGTCGACTCAGTCGAGGAGCCGCACCTGCGAGCCCTTTTGGAACTCGCCTTCGACGGCTCGCGCGAGCCCGGCGCCACGTTCCTCGTCGCGCCGGCCGCCGTGCGCAACCACCACGCCTACCGGCACGGCCTGCTGGAGCATTCGCTCATCGTGGCCGAGGCCGCCGCGGGCGTGGCTTCGCGGTTCGACACGGTGGACCGCGACCTCGTCGCCGCCGGCGCGCTCCTCCACGACATCGGCAAGACGCACGCCTACACCAGCGACGGCATGGCGCCACTGATGACCGACGAGGGCCGCCTCCACGGCGAGATCGTCATCGGCCACGACATGGTGCGCGAACTCATCGCCGAGGTGCCGGACTTCCCGGACGAGCTCGCCAAGCGTCTGCGCCACATCATCGTCTCCCACCACGGGATGCGCGAGAAGGGCAGCCCCGTGGTGCCGCAGACGCGGGAGGCGGTCATCGTGCACTACTGCGACGACATGACCGCCCGCATCGGCGCCATCGACGACGCGGAGAAGGCGACCGCCGCGGGCACCGCCTGGTCGGCGCGGATCTTCATGATCGACGCGCCCGCCTATTTCGGCGTGCGCGA
>CAIWHY010000472.1 GCA_903912585.1 uncultured Thermoleophilia bacterium
CCGAGATCTACACCCTATCCTACACTCTTTCCCTACACGACGCTCTTCCGATCTCGCCCGCTGCCGCGTGCGCCGCACCCGATGGTGGAGGCAGACCCGGTCAGCCTGATGCGCGCCTCCGAGCTCCTGCAGAGCGCGCAGATGCCGGTGATCCTGGCCGGCAACGGCGTGGTGCGCCAGGGCGCTTCGCAGGCGTTGCGCGCCTTCTGCGATGAGACCGGACTGCAGGTGATCACCACGTTCATGGGCAAGGGCGTCGTCGACGCCGGCTCGGATCAGTTCCTCTTCACCGCCGGCCTGCGCTCCCAGGACTACGCCGAGGGCCTGCTCGGCAAGGTCGACCTCGTGGTCTGCGTCGGCTACGACATGATCGAGTGGCCGCCCTCCGCGTGGAACCCCGAAGGCCGCCTGCGCATCGTCTGCATCGACACCGTGTCCCCGGAGATCGACGCGTACTACGTGCCCGAGGTGGAGCTGATCGGCGAGCTGAGCCGCATCCTCTACCAGCTCGCCGGCCTCCTGCAGAGCAAGCACGTGGCACACCTGCAGACGCGCCCCTATCGGCGCGCCCTGCTCTCCGTGCTCGACCACGGCGAAGACGACGACTCGCCGGTCAAGCCGCAGCGCATCCTCAAGGACCTGCGCGTGGCCATGGCGCCGAAGGACATCCTCATCTCGGACGTCGGCGCCCACAAGCTCTGGGTGTCGCGCTTCTGGGAGGCCAAGGAGCCCAACACGGTGCTCATCTCCAACGGGTTCGCCGCGATGGGCTTCGCCCTTCCGGCGGCGATCGCCGCGTCCGTGGCGACGCGCGGCGAGCGCAAGGTCGTCGCCATCGCCGGCGACGGCGGCTTTCTCATGAACGTGCAGGAACTGGAGACCGCGAAGCGGCTCGGCCTGCCTTTCGTGATCCTCGTCTGGTGCGACGGCGGCTACGGCCTCATCGAGATGCACCAGCGCCGCAAGTACGGCCGCGTCGCCGGTACCCGCTTCGAGAACCCGGACCTCGTGGGCCTCGCGCACGCCTTCGGCGTGGAAGGTGTGCGCGTGGAGCGCGCCGGCGACTTCCTGCCCGTGCTGCGCAAGGCGCTCGATGCCCCCGGCCCGGTCGTGATCGACATCCCGATCGACTACGCCGAGAACGACAAGCTCGGCGTCGACCTCTGGAAGCTGGCGCCCCAGGAGCTCTGCTGACTCGCTCCGCGTTTCCTGCCGAAATGGCAGGTCCGCGACCTCGCTTTTCGCACATCCCGGCGCTCCGGCTCTAGCAATCCGTTGGCTGGGCGCTGTAGGCTCTGTGGCACACAGTGGCCAGTGATGCCCCAAGAAGAGCGGGCACACGTCGGGGATCGGGGGATCGAATGACGGAACTGCTGCGCAACCAGGGCCTCAAGCGGGTCCGGATGCGTCTCTTCACCGCGGTCGTCGTGGTGTTCACGCTCACCTGCTCGGGATCGTTCGGCATGGAGGACGTCGTCTCGTCCTCGGGGCCGGGCCTCACACTGCTCATGATCGTCGTCCTGCCCTTCCTGTGGAGCGTGCCGATGGCATTCGTCGCGTCGGAGATGGGCTCCATGATCCCGGAGGCCGGCGGCTCGTATCGCTGGGTGCGCCGGGCGATGGGCGAGTACTGGAGCTTCCAGAGCGGCTGGTGGTGGAGCCTCTCCGTGTTCATCGACTCAGCCGTCTACGTGGCTCTCGCGCTCGGCTACATCCAGAGCCAGCTCGACCTCACCAACTGGCAGCGCTGGTTCGTCGGCGTGGGCATCGTCGCGGTGTTCACGTTCATCAACATCCGTGGCCTCCAGCTCACGGGGTGGTCGCTGACGGTGATCCAGATCATCGTCATGGTCCCCTTCGTGCTCTTCACGATCTTCGCGTTCGCCAAAGGCACGGGCGCCGTGTTCACTCCGTTCATGCCCAAGGGCCAGAACGTGGTCGAGAGCATGAACCTCGGTCTGGCCGTGATGATGTGGATGTACGCCGGCTGGGAGGCGATGAGCACGCTCGCGGGGGAGATCGAGAACCCGCAGAAGGTGATCCCGAGAGCACTGATGGTCGCGACGCCGATCGTGATCGTCACCTACTTCATCACCGTCGCGGCGCTCATCCGCGCCGGCGGGGCCAACAACTGGTCCACGATGGTGTCGGACGCGAGCTCGGGTGGCACGGACTACATCGTCGCAGCCAAGCTCGTCGGCGGCGCCTTCCTCGGCTGGCTCATCTTCGCCTCGGCCATCGCCTCCAACATCGGCCTCTATGCCGGGTATCTCGCTTCGGGCGCCCGCCCGGTGTTCCAACTCTCGCGCGACCGGCTGCTGTCCCGCTTCTTCGGCATTACCAGCAAGCGGTGGGGCACGCCGTGGGTCGCCATCCTCGTCTACGGCATCGTCAACTGCGTGCTGATCTCGCGCTCGTTCACGGCGCTCATCGTCATGGACATCTTCCTGCTGATGTTCGCCTACATCCTGGTGTTCATCTCGGCGATCGTGCTGCGCGTCAAGGAGCCCGACACGCCGCGGCCGTTCCGCGTGCCGCTGCCCACGTGGGCGCTCGCGATCTGGGTCGCCATCCCGATCGCCATCGCCGTGTTCGCGCTCTTCACCAACGGCTCCGACTACCTGGTGGGCGGCCTTATCGGCGTGCTCAGCGGCCCGATCGCCTACCTGGTCTTCAAGTACTTCTACCACGGCACCACCGACCGGGCGCTAGAGGGCGCCACGGTCACGCCTGAGGGCGAGCTCACCCAGTTTGGCGCCGACATCGAAGGGGTGACGGCATGAAGAACGACGCCATCCACAGGTACGCGGCGCTGGTCGGCGTGCTGGCGGGCGTCGCCGCCATCGCGCTCGCCTTGTACATCCACTCCGCACAGCCCAAGCTCGGGCCTTCCTGGCACATCGTCGGCATCCTCGTGACCAGTCCGCGCCTGCTCGCCGCCATGGGCGTCGTCATGGTCATCGGCGGCATCCTCACGCTGTGGAGCCCAGCCGGCGGCGGCCTGCTCGTGCTCTTCCCGGCGGTCGTCGGGCTCGTCTACTGCTACAACCACGAGTGGACGCGCATCCCGCTGCTCAAGATCTGGGCGGCGCCGATGCTCCTCGCCTGGCTCGCCGGCATCCTCGCGGGCTACGCGCTCGCCAAGGACGTCCCGGGCTACGACGAGCCGCCAGACTACGGGGACGTGCTGACGGAGGACTGATCGGGCGCCCGCCCGAGGACTGATCCGGGCACGCGCCCGAAGGACGGCGAGGCCCGGGAGCGGAAG
>CAIWHY010000473.1 GCA_903912585.1 uncultured Thermoleophilia bacterium
CTACAAGGACACGCGCGACAACGTGGCCATCATCCGCGCACAGACGGGACTGCCGTCGATCCCCATCCACGTGATCGGCGGCGACGCCGCCAAGTCGTCTGACGCCGAGACGCTCGCCTACGTGCGCGCGCTGCGCGAGACCGGGTGCATCGGCGGCAGCCTGTACGACTGGGCGACGACCACTCCTGGGAGCTGGGCGGCGCTGACCAACGTGCCCTTGAACCCCACGCAGACTCCGGCGTTGCCTTTGGCGGTCGGCTACCTGCCCGCCGTCGGCAACTGCCCCGGCGAGCACACGCACCCCAAGGAGGTCTTCTACCAGACGACCGGCCAGAACGGCGCCCGCGTGCTCAGCTATCGGCTCTACGACGCCCAGGCGGGCGAGGTGCGGCTGCTGGTCAACTGGAAGCCGGTCGCCACGCTCCCGGCCGGACCCAAGAAGAAGTGGACCAAAGTCCGTTCGCTGACCATCCTCGCGAGTGGCTGGAACGCCAGCGGCGCCAACGTCGTCGGCTTCGTGGCCAGGGGTGAGTACGGCGCCTGGTCGGTGTGGGGTGTGCGCGCCGTGACGCTCACGACGCCGGCGCGCTGACGGCGGCCGCCGCGCCGCGGCGGCGAGCGCCGTCCATCTGCTAGCATCGCCGCCATGGACGCCGGCCAGATCGTCATCGGTATCGATATCGCCGCCAGCCGCCCGTGCGTGGCGGTCGCCCTCCACTGCGGCCGCCAGCTGGACGTCGCGGGCTGGCATGAGGCGGACGAACGCATCGAGGGCGACCGTGCCCGTCTCCTCGACTGGGTCGCCGGGTTCGGCCCCGCCGTGGTCGGCATCGACGCCCCCCAGAAGCCCAAGCGCGCTCTCCCCGGCGGCGTCTCCCGCTCCCGTGCCTGCGACGCGGCGCTGCTGCACCGGCGCATCGGCATCTACCAGGTGCCCACGCGCGCGGAGGCCGCCGCCGCCGGCCGCCGCTACAGCTGGATGCAGACCGGGTGGACCTACTTCCGCGAGCTCGGCCGGCGCGGCTTCGAGCCGCCGGCCCCCGGCGCGCTGCCGGGCGAGCTCGGCCAGGCGCCGGCGGCGCTCGAGGTCTATCCGCACGCCGGCTTCGTCACGCTGCTCGGCGGCACGCCGCCGCCCAAGAGCACGCGTGAAGGGCTGCGCCTGCGCGTGCTCGCCCTGCGGCAGCTCGGTTTGCGCTGGGATGACTACTACGACCACGACTCGCTCGACGCGCTGATGGCGGCGTTCACTGCCCGGCGCTTCCTGCAGGGGCTCGCCAGCCCGCTCGGCGACACGCGCGACGGGCTGATCTGGCTGCCCGTGCCCGAGCACGACGTCCTGGCGAGCTACGAGCCGCTGAATGCGCGGGGCGCCTCCGCGGCGCTCGCGCGCCTCGCTTCTCGCTGAGGGACTTCGGTCGCGCGATGGGCCTCAGCCGGCCGCCCAGTCGATCGGGTAGCGGCCCCAGCGGCGCGCGGCGTCGGCGATGGCGTGCAGCGTCTCGTCCGGCACTTGCAAAGGGATCTCGCCGTGCCCGTCCGAGAGCACGAACCCGCCGCCCGGCGCCGCCGCGGCGAGCGCCCGCTTGACCTCGGCCTCGGCCTCCACGGGCGACCAGCGGCGCATCCGGATGCCGTTGAGGTTGCCGATGATGGCGAGGCGCCCCCGGACCGCGGCCTTGGCCTCGGCGAGGTCTTCTTCGGACCCGACCTGGACGGCGACGGCGCCCGTCGCCGCGACCATGTCGATGATGGCGGCGCAGCGGCCGGAGGCGAAGTTGATGGCGACGCCGCCGCGGATGCGTGCGAGCGTGCGCGCCGCGATGGCGCTGCCGACGGCGCGGTACGTCTCCGGCGGCACGCAGGTCGTCGACGACATCGGGTCGGCGTAGCCGATCGCGGTCGCTCCCGCGGCGAGTTGCGCGTTGGCGACCGCCACGCAGTACTCCTCGTTCAAGGCGATGAGGCGCTCGAAGAGGTCGGGCCGCTCGCTCATGAGCAGCAGGTACTTCTCGAAGCCGAGCTGCATGATCGGCAGCGAGAAGGGCGACACGACCCCGCCGATGATGGGGACGCCGCGCGAGCGCGCCGCGAGCTCCTCGATGACACGGACGCTGCGCGCCACGACCGGGTTGCCGTCGATCCGCGGCGGCTCCAGCGTGCGGATCGTCTCGACGTCGGCGAGGAGCGGCTCGCCGGCGTTGGGTGGTCCGTCGGCGCGGTAGACGACCTCGCCGCCCCAGGCTTCCACGTCGGCGGTCGCGTTGGGCGCGCCGACGAGGCAGTCGTGGCCGTACTTCTCGCGCAGGCGCAGCTGCCCCTCGGCGATGCTGTGCGCGTCGCCGAAGTACGGCTCCAGCTCCATCCCGACCTCGCGCGCGCCGTGCACGGTCAGCAGCAGGAAGAGCGGCACCTGGTCGGGCTCGGCGTGACGGAGAGCCGTCAGCACACGCTCGAGCGAGGTCATGGCCGCGCTCATCGGGCGCCTCCGAGAAAGCGGCGCACGAGCTCGATGGCGTCGGCCGAGTTGCGTCCGCCGGCATCGGCTCCGACCTCGCGCCACAGTTCCGGATCGAGGCGGAAAGGAGCGCCCCCGACAACGAGCGCCGGGCGCTGATCGAGCCTGGTCAGGCCTGCGGCCAGGTCGCGCACGCGCAGGGCGGACGGCAGCATGAGCGTGGAGACGAGCAGGACGCGCGGGCGGTCGGCGGCGCAGCGCGCCACGAGGTCGGCGACGCTGATCCCGCGGCCGTAGTCGGTCACGCCGTACCCGGCCGCACGCAGCGCCGAGAGGACGAGGCGCTTGCCGAGGACGTGATGGTCCTCGAGTACCGCGATGACGATCGGCGGCACGCCTGCGACGTAGGGGGTCGCGGCCGGCAGAGCGGCGGTCACGACCTCCTCCGCGATGCGGCCGGCGAGGTTGAGCTGCGCCAGCGCGAGCGCACCGGCCTCCCACGCATCGCCGATGTGCTGCAA
>CAIWHY010000474.1 GCA_903912585.1 uncultured Thermoleophilia bacterium
GGGCCGGTCGGCGCAGCAGGGTCGGCGGCACGGCGGCGATGCGGTAGTGCCGGCCGCTGTGCTGTTCCCAGCGCTCGCGCAGCGACGCCGACGCGTTCTTGAACTGGCTGTAGCGCACGAGGCGTTCCAGAAGGCGTTGCGCCGCCTCGTCCGGATCGAGGTCCTCGAGCTCCTCCTCGACCTCCTCCTCCAGCAGGAGGCGCGACTTCATCTCCAGGAGGGCCGCCACCAGCACGACGAACTGAGAGGTGGCGTCGAGGTCGAACTCCCCGCTGTCGGCGAGCTGGAGCACGTACTCGGCGATGATGCGCGAGACGCGCACCTCCCAGATGTCGATCTCGTCCTTGAGGATCAGCGTGACGAGCAGGTCGAACGGGCCGTCGAAGACGTCCAGGTCGAGATCGAACGCCACCGGCGGCGCGGCGACTGCGCCGGCCTCGGCGCGCATCGCCGCCGCTCCTCTCGCCACCGGGCCGCCTACTCCTCGGGCTGATTGACGAAGGACGGGATCTCGAAGTCCGGGGCCTCGAACGTCGGGGCGGCCCCGAACGGCGTGCCGCGATCGGCTTCACGCTCCTCGCGCGGCGCACGCCGCGGGGCGGACTCGTCGGGAGCCGGCTTCTCAGCGCGCTTGCCCTCGCCGAAGCCCGTGGCCACGACGGTGATCGAGATCTTGCCCTCGAGCCGCTCGTCGACGACGGCGCCGAAGATGATATTGGCGTCGTCGTCGGCCGCTTCGCTGATCACGCCCGCGGCCTCGTTGACCTCGTAGAGCGTGAGGTCGCTGCCGCCGGTGATGTTGAGCAGCAGCCCGCGGGCGCCGTTGATGGACGTCTCGAGCAGCGGCGACCGGATCGCCATGTCGGCGGCCGCCTGGGCGCGGTTCTCGCCGCTCGCGACGCCGATGCCCAGGAGCGCGGTGCCGGCGTCCTTGACGATGGTGCGCACGTCGGCGAAGTCGAGATTGATCAATCCCGGCACGGTGATGAGGTCGGTGATGCCCTGGACGCCCTGGCGCAGGATGTCGTCGGCGTGCTGGAACGCCTCCACCACGCTCGTGTTGCGCTCCACGACCTCGAGCAGGCGGTCGTTGGGGATGCTGATGACCGTGTCTGCCACTTGCCGGAGCGTGTCGATGCCGGCGACGGCCTGCTTGAGGCGCCGCTGCCCCTCGAAGCCGAACGGCTTCGTCACGATCGCGATCGTGACGGCTCCAAGCTCGTGAGCGACCGCGGCCACGACGGGCGCGCCGCCGGTGCCGGTGCCGCCGCCCTCTCCAGCGGTGACGAACACGAGGTCGGCGCCGCGCAGAGCCGCCTTGAGCTGGTCGCGGGAGACCTCCATCGCCTCGCGGCCGACGTCCGGATTGGCTCCGCCGCCGAGCCCGTGCGTGATCTCCTGCCCGATGTGGATCTTGACGTCGGCGTCGCACACGTCCAGTTGCTGCACGTCGGTGTTGACGGCGATGAACTCGACGCCCTTGACGCCGGAGTCGACCATCCTGTTGATGGCGTTCGTGCCGGCGCCGCCGATGCCCACGACCTTGATGGTCGTGACGTATGGGCGGCCCTTGACGACCGCCTCCTGAGCCTCCCGCTCCCGGGGCGCGCCGCCGGCGTCGGTACGCCGGAAGAGCTCGCTCAGTCCATCCTTCATGCTAGGTCGATCTGCCATTCAGCACCTCCCGCGCCAAGGCGCGGTACGATTCGGCCCCTCTCCCCTTCGGATCGTACTTGAGCACGGAGGCACCGATCACAGGCGCCTCGGCGAACTTGATGGTCTTGCGCACGACGGTGTCGAACACCAGCGGTCCGAAGTTGTCGCGCAGCACCTCGATCGACTCCTTGCCGTGGCTGGTGCGGGCATCGAAGAGCGTCGGCAGGATGCCGAAGATGCGCACCTCCGGGTTGAGGTTCTCGCGGATCATCTCGAGCGTCTTCTCGAGCTGGAGAAGGCCGCGGAGCGAGAGGTACTCGCACTGGACCGGCACGATGACGCCCTCGGACGCAGTGAGGGCGTTGATGGTGAGCAGCCCGAGCGACGGTGGCGTGTCGATGAGGATGTACTCGTAGCGCTCGCGCACAGGGTCGAGGGCGCGCTGCAGGGCCCGCTCGCGCCCGATCATCTGCGAGAGCGCCATCTCGGCCCCGGCGAGGTCGATGGTGGCCGCGGCCACGTCCAGCTCGCGTTCGTAGATCACGTCCTCGATCGGGGTGCGGTGCACAAGCACGTCGTACATGCTCTTCTCGAGGTCCTCGGTGTCGATGCCCTGGCTCATGGTGAGGTTGCCCTGAGGGTCCATGTCGACGGCCAGGACCCGCAGGCCGTGCTCACGGAGCGCCGCACCGAGATTCACCGTGGAGGTGGTCTTGGCTACGCCGCCCTTCTGGTTCGCGAAGGCGATGACATGCGCCATGGATCCGTTACCCCTTAGTCGACACCACGTCAGAACGCAGTTCGTGCCGCAGGCAAGAATCCCTGCATGCCCCATATGCGACGAGCCCTGCAGCAGGTGCAGGGCTCGTCGCGGGGTTCTTCTTGACGATGGCGCTCACGTGACGGTCGTCAGGCCTTGGGCTCCTCGGGGGGCGCCGGGGCGTCCGGAGTGGCCTCGCCTGCGGCGGACGCTTCGAGCTCGCCGGCGTCCGTGCCGGCCTCCTCGCTGACGTCGTCGTCTTCCGCCTCGATGTACTCGTCCTCGTCCTCGTCCTCGTTGATGCTCGTGATCGAGGAGATGGCGCGCTTGAGGTAGCGCACGCGCGTGCGCTTGGCGACCTCGAGCTCGATCCAGTCGTCGCCGATCCCGGTGATGGTGCCGAACATCCCGCCGATGGTGACCACTTCGTCGCCCTTCTTGAGCATCGTCACCATTTCCTGGTGCTGCTGCTTCTGGCGACGCTGCGGCCGGATGGCGAGAAAGTAGAAGATCCCGAAGAAGATCAGGATCCAGATGATGATGGCGACGCCGCCTCCGCCGAACCCGGCGCCGACGATTCCACCGCCGGTGAGTGCGTTCATGCGGATCAACCTCCTGCGGAGTAGTGCTCCGCCACGTCATTGGCAAACTCGGCAAAACGCCCGTCGCGTATGGCAGCACGGGCGTCCGCGGTCAATCCTAGCAGAACGCGCAGATTATGAAGACTCAGGAGCTGGGCGCCGAGCATCTCTTTCTGCGTCACGAGGTGGCGCAGGTACGAGCGCGTGAACGTACGACACGTGTAGCAATCGCAGCTCTCGTCGAGCGGGCGCAGGTCGTGCGCGAAACGCGCGTTGCGCAGGTTGAGGCGGCCCTCCGTAGAGAAGGCCGTCCCGGTGCGCGCCAGGCGCGTCGGCAGCACGCAGTCGAACACGTCCACCCCGCGCGCGATGACCTCCACGATCCCGCGCGGGTCGCCGATGCCCATGAAGTAGCGCAGGCGGTCGCGCGGCAGCAGATCGTCCATGAGCTCGACGGTGCGCAGCATCTCGTCGCCGCGCTCCCCGACGCTGAGGCCGCCGATGGCGTAGGCGTCGAAGCCGACGCCCGTGATCTCGGCGGCCGAGCGGCGGCGCAGCGCCTCGTCGACGCCGCCCTGCACGATGCCCACGAGCAACTGGTCGCGGCGCCCGTGGGCCGCCTTGCAGGCCGCCGCCCAGCGCGTCGTGCGCTCCACGGCGGCCTCGATCTCGGCACGCTCGAGCGTGCCCGGCGCGCACTGATCGAAGGCCATGATGACGTCGGCCCCGAGCTCCTCCTGGATGTGCATCGCCAGCTCGGGCGTGAACACGTGGCGCGACCCGTCGTACACCGAGGAGAACTCGACGCCGTGGTCGTGGATCACGCGCGTGCCCTCGAGGCTGAACACCTGAAACCCGCCCGAGTCGGTGAGGATGGGGCCGTCCCAGCGCATGAAGCCGTGCAGCCCGCCATGCGCGGCGACGATCTCGGTGCCCGGCCGGAAGAAGAGGTGGTAGGTGTTGGCGAGGACCACCTGTGCACCGAGCTCCTGGAGCTCGCGCGGGGAGACCGCCTTCACGGTCGCCTTGGTCCCCACCGGCATGAAGCACGGCGTCTCGACCACGCCGTGAGGCGTCGTGAGGCGCGCGGCACGGGCTGAGCCGTCGCGCGCCTGCACCTCGAAGGCGAAGCCTGCGGCGGTCATGGCGGCGGCGCCCGCCGTTCTCGGGTCCGAGACGCTCATCCCAAGGCCCTCACAGCGCCAGCATCGCGTCGCCGAAGCTGTAGAAGCGGTACGCCTCGCCCACGGCGTGCGCGTAGAGGCGCTGCGTCTCGGCGACACCGCAGAACGCCATCACCAGCGCCAGCAGGCTGGTGCGCGGCAGATGGAAGTTGGTGACCAGCGCGTCGACGAGGCGGAACTCGAACCCCGGCGAGATGAACAGCGATGTCTCGCCGCGCAGGACGGCCTCCGCGGCGAGGTCGGAAGCCGACCCGTCGAGCCCGCCGGCCGCGCGCGCCAGGTGCTCGAGCGTGCGCATCGAGGTCGTGCCCACGGCCACCACGCGGCGCCCCTCGGCGCGCGCCGCCAGCAGGCGCGCCCACACCGCCGCGTCGACCGCGAAGCTCTCGCCGTGAAGACGGCCCGCGGCGAGCGTCTCTTCCTGCAGCGGCTTGAACGTCCCCAACCCCACGTGCAGCGTCACCGCCTCGACGCTCACGCCGGCGCCGGCCAGGGCCGCGTCGAGCTCCGGCGTGAAGTGCAGGCCGGCGGTCGGGGCGGCGGCGGACCCGACGGCCCGGGCGTAGGTGGTCTGGTAGCGCTCCGGGTCGCTCAAGCGCGCGTGGATGTACGGCGGCAGCGGGGTGACGCCCGCCTCTTCGAGCAGATCGAGCACGGAGCGCTCTCCGTGGCTGCGAACGAGCCAGCGGCCGTCGCCGAACGGAGACGCGCACGACAGCGACCACGCCTCCCCCAGAGTCTCGCTCGCCAGTACCTCTCCGCGGCGAGGTCGCCCGCGCAGCAGCACCTCCCACTCCTCCGTCCGGGGACCGGTCGCAGCAGCCGCTGCGGCAACTGCCGGAGACGTCGCGGCGGACGGGCGCAGGAACAAGGCCTCGATGCGTCCGCCGCTGGCGCGGCGGAAGAACGTCCGCGCCGGGAAGACGCGCGTGTCGTTGCGCAC
>CAIWHY010000475.1 GCA_903912585.1 uncultured Thermoleophilia bacterium
ACCGTGCGCCTCGACGACCCGGCCCACTACGGCCGCATCGTCCGCGACGAGCGCGACAACGTGGCGCGGGTCATCGAGTATCGCGACGCCTCCCCGGACGAGCGCGATATCGACGAGATCAACGTCGGGCTCTATGTCTTCCGCAGCGACGCCCTGCGCCCGGCGCTGGCCCGCCTCAGCAGCGACAACTCGCAGGGCGAGCTGTATCTCACCGACGTCGTCCACCTGCTCATCGACGCCGAGCACGTCGTCGCCACCTTCGAGAGCGACGACGAGGAGATGTGCATGGGCGTCAACTCGCGCGTCGAGCTCGCGCTCGTCAACGGCGCCATGCGCTGGCGCCTGCTCGAGCGCCTCATGCTCGCCGGCGTGACCGTCGAGGATCCCGACACGACCTACGTGGACTGGGGCGTCGAAGTGGGCCGCGACACGCTGATCCGCGCCAACACGCACCTGCTCGGGCGCACGACGATCGGTGCGGCCAGTGAGATCGGCCCCGGCTCGTTCCTGAAGGACGCCTTCGTCGGCGACCGTGCCCGCGTCGTGAGCTCGCACCTCTACGAGTGCGTCATCAGCTCCGCTTGCAGCGTCGGCCCGTTCGCCTACATCCGCCCCAACACCGTGCTCGCCGAAGGCGCCAAGGCCGGCACCTTCGTGGAGATCAAGAACAGCCGTATCGGCGAGGGCAGCAAGGTGCCGCACCTGAGCTACGTCGGCGACGCGGTGATCGGCCGCGACAGCAACATCGCCGCCGGCAACATCACCGCCAACTACGACGGCTTCGAGAAGCACCCGACGACCATCGGTGACAACGTGCGCACCGGCAGCGACACCACGATGGTGGCGCCGGTCGTGATCGGCGACGGCGCCTTCACGGCCGCCGGCTCCGTGATCACGCGCGACGTGCCGCCGGGAGCGCTCGGCGTCGCGCGCGGCAAGCAGGAGAACATCGACGGCTACGCCGAGCGGCGCGCCGCGCGGCAGCTGCACGAGGCGCAGGACGGGAGCGCCAGCTGAGCCCCTCGGGCCTGGCGCCGCTCCTCTCTGGTACAATCGCTGTTCGGCCGGAAGCTCACCACGGAAGGGGACGCGGGTGTCTGACAGTTCCTGCTGCGTGACCACCCCACGAAAGCGCCTCATGGTCTTCTCCGGGCGCAGCAACCCCGAACTCGCGGCGCGGATCGCCGACAAGCTCGACATCACCCTCGGCGGCGTCCAGCTCAAGACCTTCGCCAACGGCGAGATCTATGCCCGCTACGAGGAGAACGTGCGCGGCTCGGACATGTTCATCGTCCAGTCGCCGTCGGACGACATCAACAGCGAGCTCATGGAGTTGCTGATCATGATCCAGGCGGCCCAGCTCGCTTCGGCGCGCCGCATCACGGCGGTCATGCCGTACTACCCGTACTCCCGGCAGGACAAGAAGAGCGCCGCGCGCGAGCCCATCACGGCGCGCCTGGTGGCCACGCTGCTCGAGGCGGCGCGCGTCGACCGCGTGCTCTCGATGGACCTCCACCAGGGCCAGATCCAGGGCTTCTTCGAGATCCCGGTGGACCACATGACGGCCGTGCCGATCCTGGCCGACTACTTCAAGTACAAGGACTTCGACGACACGCCGCTGGTGGCCGTGTCGGCCGACGCCGGCGGCGTCAAGCTCGCCAAGCGCTTCATCAACCGCATCCCCGGCTGCGACCTCGCGGTGCTCACCAAGATGCGTCCGGACCACAACCGCGCCGAGACGATGCACTTCATCGGCGACGTGGACGGCAAGATCGCGATCATCGTCGACGACATGATCGACACCGCCGGATCGATAGCCAGCGCCGTCGACACGCTGTACGACAACGGCGCCAAAGAGGTGTACGTCACCGCCACTCACGGTATCTTCAGCGGACCAGCCTACGAGCGCATCCGCGAGTCGGCGGTCAAAGAAGTCGTGGTCACAGACACGGTCCACGTGGAGGTAGCGCTGGAGGACACCAAGGTCAAGGTGCTCTCCGTCGCCGACATCCTTGCCCGCACCATCAAGAACGTGTTCGAGGACGAGTCGGTGAGCGAGATCTTCGCCGGCGAGAACCA
>CAIWHY010000476.1 GCA_903912585.1 uncultured Thermoleophilia bacterium
CGCGATCGTCGGCGCCTCCTCCGCGTAAGGGCCGACGTGCATGACCTGCGCGGCCTGGCCTTCGGCGAAGCGCTCGAGGCGCACGAGTTTGGCTTTCGGCAGGGGCCGCCGCTCGGCCGCCGCGTCCGCGGCGGCGGCGCCGCCGATCGCGCGCCTCCACGAGTTCGTGGCCGAGCAAGGGTACGAGCTGTGCGGCCGCCACCACGAGATCTACCTCGGCGACCCCCGAAGGACGGCGCCGGAGCGCCTCAAGACGGTCCTCCGGCACCCGGTGAGGCGCGCCTGACGAGGCGCTTCTACGGCAGCAACTCCAGCGCCAGCCGCTCCGCGAACAGCGCCTGGAAGGCCAGGTCGCGCACGCGGATGCGCTCGTCGACGTTGTGGTAGCGGCTCGTGACCTCTTCGTAGCTTTCCTCGACGTGCGGGGCGAAGTTGTAGGCCACGGTGTCGGGATAGGCAGAGCGGAACCAGTTCGAGTCGGTGAAGCCGACGGAATGGCTGTTGGCGAGCTCGGCCCCCGGCACGTGCCGGCCGAGCACGGCGCGGATGGCATCCGAGAGCTTCGTCGGGTACGGCGAGGCGTTGCCGCGGATGACGCCGATCCATTCGAGCTCCCAGTCGGCGTCGACGCCGGCGAGCGCGGCGCGGACCTCCGCCTCGACCTCCTCCTCGCCGTGCCCGGCGAGCATGCGGCAATCCACGCAGAGCTCCGCGCGCGTCGGGTACACGTTCACGGCGACGCTGTTCGAGTGCACGATGGTCGGCGAGAAGGCGAAGCCGTAGAGCGGCTCGATCATGTCGGCGAGCCGGCCGTCGCGCCGTGCCAGCTCGGCGAGAGCGGCGCGCGCCTGGCCCTGGTCGCGCAAGCGCGCGCGCAGCCCGGGGTCGTCGACGAGGACCTCCACGAGCTCGCGCGACGACCCGTCGATGACGAGCGGCAGCTCGTGGGCGACGAGCGCCTCGACGACATGCGCCGCGCCGACCACGGCGTTGCCGCGGCGCAGCGGCACCGAGGCGTGCCCGGCTTCGCCGCGCACGACGATGCGGAACTGCGCCGTGCCCTTCTCTCCGCTCTCGAGGATGTACACCGGCCGCCCGGCGTGCTGCAGGAAGTGCCCGCCGCCCTCGTTGATCACGTAGTCGCAGCGCATCAGGTCGGGGCGGTGCTCGACGAGCCAGCGGGCGCCGCCGACCGTGCCCTCCTCCTCGTCGGCCGTGCACGCGTACACCACCGTGCCGGAGAAGGTAGCGCCCGCCGCCGCGAGCCGCCGCACCGCGACGGCGTGCGCCGCCACGAGGTTCTTGATGTCCACGGCGCCCCGGCCCCACACGTAGCCGTCCTCGATGAGGCCGGAGAAGGGCGGCACCTGCCAATCGTCGGGGTTGGCCGGCACCACGTCCTCGTGCGCGAGGAGAAGCAACGAGGGTCCCGGCCGCCGGCCTTCGAGGCGCAGTACGAAGCTGCGCCGGTCGGCCGGCTCGCCGAGGATCTCTCCGTGCAAGCCGGCTTCGCGGAACCAGGCGTCCATGAACTCGGCCACCCTGGTCTCGTCGCCGGGCGGATTGCTGGTGTCGATCCGGATGAGCCGGCTCAGCAGCTCGCTGGTCTCGGCCTCCACGTCGGCGACCACGGCTGGATCGATGCCGGCGATGTCCACGCTGCTCCCCTCGTCCGCGTCCGCGCTCGCGCGCGCCGCGGCAATCATAGCGAGCGGCGGCCGGGAGCGGCCAGCGCGCGGACTCCACGCCGACGAGCGCGCGCGAGGGACCGCGCGCGGCGGTTCCGGCTCCCGCCCTCTTGCGGTACACTAAGTGACCGCGACGCCCCCGGGCGCCGCCCGCGGCGCCGCTGGGCGCCCCTCGCGGAGAAGTGGCCGAGTGGCTGTAGGCAACCGCCTGCTAAGCGGTTAAGGGGTTTAACACTCCTTCCCGGGTTCGAATCCCGGCTTCTCCGCCAGTCTTCTTCGCCGCCGAAAGGGAACGCGTGGCGCCTCAGATCGAACTCTGCGAAGTCACCTCCGGCAACTGGCGCGCGGTGGCCGAACTCGAGCTCGCCGACGCCCAGCGCGGCTTCGCCGGTCCCGTCACCAGATACCTCTGCCTCTGCCACTACGGTGGCGTCTGGCACCCGCTCGCGGTGTGCTCCGGCGACCAGACCGTGGGCTTCGTCATGTGGGCGATCGACCCGGACGACCGGAGCGGCTGGATCGGCGGGCTCGTGATCGACCGCCGCCGGCAGCGCGAGGGCTTTGGGCGCGCGACCGTGCAGGCCCTCGCCGCGCGCCTCGCCGCGGACGGCTGCGGCTCGGTCGCCCTCAGCTACTTGCCCGGCAACTCCGTCGCGCGGGCCTTGTACCTGTCGCTGGGATTCGAGGAGACCGGCGAGATGGAGGACGACGAGGTCGTCGCCCGCCGGCGCCACCCTGCTCCCTGAACGCCCGGTTCCGCGCCCGCCCCCTTTTCGGGTATACTCTCTCCTCGTTGCGCACGTAGCTCAGTTGGATTAGAGCGTCGGTCTACGGAACCGAAGGCCGCAGGTTCGAGTCCTGCCGTGCGCGCCATCTCTTTCCCTCCAAATCAGCACTTTCCGCCTCTGGCGTGGCTGACCGGCACCCACCGAAGACGCCCGATCGCCCGCATTCTGCCCGCATCGGCTCCGCGCAGCGTGCCGGGACCGGCCTCTTGCTGCATCTCCGGCGCGAGGTGGCTGGCATGGGGTGGCTCCTCTCTCGTGTTGCGATCGTGACGATCCATCGTTCGGTGGAGTCCCGATCGATCTCCCTCGATCCCATTCCGTCGGGAGCCCCCTCGTCGGCAAGAGACTTCGGGAACGGGACTCTAGCTTGTGGGAGGCCAGCCTTGAGAGAGGAACGGCGGAGGCGGGGCTTCAAGGCTCCGCCTCCGCCGCCGATCGAACTGCCTTGTCCCTGAGCTGGCTCAGGATGGGGCCGAAGCGCCGGTCAGATCAGTGACCGGTGAAGGCGCCGGACTTGAGCCCGCCGGCGAGGGTGAAGTTATTGGAGCCGACTCGGGTGTAGGCGAGCATCCCGGGCACGGCCGTGGTAACGGTATTGACGGTCGGCATGGCGCCGCTGTTGAAC
>CAIWHY010000477.1 GCA_903912585.1 uncultured Thermoleophilia bacterium
CGTGAGGCTGGGCGATGCGCTGTCCGAGGTCGACGCGGTGTGGCCGTCGCCGCAGGCCTGCGACGTCGACCCGTACATGCTGCCCATCCGCTTCGCGGAAATCTCGATCCGCAACACCAGCAAGCACATCCAGGACGAGATCCGCGAGCCGGGTCTCGTCGAGCCCGTGCTCGAGATGTACGAGGCGGCCGCCGGAGGATCGCTCAAGGAGCGGCCGTACTTCTCCGTCACCAACTGCACGATCGCGCCGCTGCAGCACGATCGCGACATGACGGAGGCGGCGCTCAAGCTCATCAAGCGCGGCGTGCCGGTCTTCATCCTGCCGATGCCGCAGGCCGGCACGACGGGCCCGATGACGCTCGCCGGCACCTGCATCGTCAACATGGCCGAACTGCTCTCCGCCGTGGTGCTCTTCCAGCTCGCCGAGCCGGGCTGTGCCCTCATCTCGGGCGTCGGCTCGGCCGTGGCCGAGATGCGCACCGGCGGATACATCGCCGCCGGGCCGGAGATCGGGCTCATCAACCTGACGTGCCTCGAGATGAGCAAGTACTACGGCATGCTCACGCAGGCGACGGGGATCTCGGCTGACGCCAAGGCGCCGAACTTCCAGGCCGGCTCCGAGGGCGGCATGACCGGCCTCTGCGCGGCGCTCGCCGGTGCCGACTCCCTCATCGCGACCGGCGCGTTCGACGGCGTTCAGACTGAGAGCCTCGCCAAAGCGGTGCTCGACAACGACCAGCTCGGCGCCTTGCGGCGCTACGTGCGTGAGACCGTGATCGACGACAGCACGGCGCTCATGGACGACATCCGTGCGGTCGGCATCGGCGGGCACTACCTGGCACGCAAGAGCACGCGGCAGCACTCCCGCACCGAGATCTGGCGGCCGCAGGTGTTCCAGCGCGGCTCGTTCGAGGAGCATCAGGCTCCCGGCCGCTCGCTCCTGGAGGAGGCGGTGGCGCGCGCTCACGAGCTCCTGGCGAGCCACGAGGTCGCGCCGCTCTCCGACGACGCTGAGCGCACCATCGACGCCGTCGTCGCGCGCCACGAGGCGGCGCGCGTCTGAGGCGGCGCGGGCGGCTCGCCGCATCGGGCGCCGACTGCGCCCATCGTGATGGCGCGCTTCCGCGATGGCACGGGCGGCGCAACCGGCGCGGCTGGTTCTCTGGCCGCTGCCGCCGGCCGTGCGCGCTGCCGCTCGGCCGGCCGAAAGCGATAGAGTGACGCGGCGCGGCCGACGCAGCCGGCGCCGCGTATCGCCCATGGAGGCAGTGAGGTGAGACCGTGGCGCAAGCAGCGCTGACATACCTCTCGGAGCCCGAGCGCCAGTTCGTCCACGAGGAGACTGCGCGCGTGCTCGCCGAGGTCGGCGTCGGCTACAACACGCCCGCTGCGATCGATCTTCTGGAGGCGGCAGGCGCTCAGGTCGACCGCACCCGCCTCCGCGCCAGGCTTCCGTGGGATCTCGTAGAGCGCTGCCTCGCGACGTGCCCGCGCACCGTACGCCTTGCGTCGCGCGAGCCCGGCAAGGACGTCGTACTCGGGGACGGCTCGCTGACCTTCTGCACCGACGGTACGGGCACCTACATGTACGACGACGTGACCGGGGCCAGGACCGAGGGTACCGCCCACGACCTGCGCGAGGTGATGCGCCTCTTCGACGCCCTGCCCGAGGTCGACTACGCCTGGCCGTCCATCTCCGCGCGCGACCTCGACCCGCTCACGGCCGGGCTCGAGATCGAGGCGATCTCGCTCGACTGCTTTGGCAAGCACCTCCAGGACGAGGTGCGGGAGGTCGCCCACGTGAAGCCGCTGCTTGAGATCTTCGAGGCCGTGGCCGGCGGCTCGTTGTGGGACCGGCCGATCTTCAGCACCATCGACTGCACGATCGCGCCGCTGCAGCACGAGCGCGAGATGACCGAAGCGACGATGGAGCTCGTCAAGGCCGGCGTGCCGGTGCTTATCCTGCCGATGCCGCTCGCCGGCACGACTGCGCCGATGACGGTGCTCGGCACCTGCGTGATCAACATGGCCGAACTGCTGAGCGCAGTCGTGCTGTTCCAGCTGGCGCAGCCCGGCTGCGGTCTCATCTCCGGCGTCGGCGCCGCCGCCGCGAACATGCGCACCGGCGACTATCTGTGCGGCACGCCCGAGGTGGGCCTCATCAACGTCATCTGCATCGAGATGAGCCACTTCTACGGTCTCCCGGTGACGGGGAGTGCGGTGACCAGCGACGCCAAGGCGAGCAACCTGCAGGCCGGCGCCGAGGGGATGCTCACCGGCCTCGCCTGCGCGCTTGCCGGCGCCGACAGCATGCTCGCCTTCGGGCTCATGGACGGCGCCGAGAACGTGAGCCTCGCGAAGATCGTCATGGACTGCGACGTCGTCGGCATGATCGAGCGCTTCGCTCGGCAGGACCCGATCGACGCCTCGACGGCGCTCGCCGCCGACATCGCGGAAGTCGGCGTCGGCGGCCACTACCTGGGGCGCCGGAGCACGCGCGAGTTCTACCGGGCCGGCGAGATCTGGCAGCCGCGCGTGCTGCAGCGCGGCCCGTTCGAGGCGTTCGCGGAGCGGCCGCTTGCGAGCGAGGCCGCGCAGCAGGCGCGCGAGATCCTGGACGCGCACGTGGTGGCGCCGCTGCCGGACGACGTCGTCCGCGAGATCGACGCGGTCATCGAGCGCTACGCGCGGGCGGTGGGCGCGCGCCGCGATCGCACGACGTGGCGGCGATGATGGCCGGGGCGACTCCCGAAGTCACCCGCACCGACGATGTGGCCGCCATCCGCGAGCTCGCAGTCGCCTGCGGCCTGGAAGATTCAGAGGACGATGCCGAGGAGGTCGTCGCCGCGTGGGGAGCGCGGGCGGGCACGGGGCTCGTCGGAGCCATCGTTCTCGAGCGCGACGACGGACTCGACGTTGTCAACTGGCTGGCTGTGGACGCGGAGTTTCGCGGCCGGGGGCTGGCCGGCAGATTGTATGCAGAGCTCGAGCGCGAGGCGCGTCGCCGTGGCGTCCGCCGGCTGTGGGTGACGGCGAGGGCGCCTGAGTTCTTCGCCCGGCAAGGCTTCGTCCCGCTGGCGACGGGACCCGAGAGCCCGCAGCTGCTACGAGCCTGCGCGGCCTGCAGGCAGTACGGTCGGACATGCCGGCCGCAGGCGTTGCACAAGGACAGCGGCGAGTCGGGCGCCTCGCCGGGCGGATCAAGCTGACCGGGGAGGACACGTGGCGAGACCGAGACTGCAGTATCTGAGCGAGCCGGAGCAGCAGTTCGTGCACGAGCAGACGCTGCGCGTGTTGGCGGAGGTCGGCGTGGCGAACAACACGCCGACCCTGACGGCGCTGCTGACGGAGGCCGGCGCGGCGGTGGACGCGGAGCGCCTCACCGTCAAGCTCCCGTGGGAGCTCATCGAGAGGTGCCTCAAGACCGTGCCCGGCGAGGTCCTGCTGGCCGGGCGCGACCCTGCCTACGACTGCCGGGTGAGCGACGACGGCATGATCTACACCAGCGACGGCGCCGCGACGTACATGATGGACGACCTCACCGGAGAGCGGCACGAGGGGACGCAGGCAGACCTCGCGCAGATGATGCGCCTCTACGACGCCGTGCCGGAGATCGACTTCACCTGGGCGACGATCACGCCCGGCGACGTCGACCCGCGCGTCGGCAACCTCGAGATGGCGCGCATCTCGTTCGAGAACTCGCGCAAGCACCTGCAGGACGAGGTGCGGCACCCCGAACAGGCACCGGTGATGATCGAGATGCTCGAGGCGATCGCCGGCGCCTCGCTCAAGGTGCGTCCCATATGGTCGGCGACAAACTGCACCATCGCGCCGCTCCAGCATGATGCCGAGATGACCGAGGCGCACATCCTGATGGCGAAGGCCGGGTGCCCGATCTTCGTGCTGCCGATGCCGCAGATGGGCACCACGGGGCCGATGAGCGTGCTCGGCACCTGCATCCTCAACATGGCCGAACTGCTCAGCGCGGTCGTGCTGTTCCAGCTCGCGGCGCCCGGCTGCGCCATGGTCAGCGCCGTGGGCTCGGCCGTGGCGGAGATGCGCAGCGGGCTCTACCTGTCGGGGGCGCCCGAGGACGGCCTCATCAACCTGGCCTGCATCGAGATGAGCAAGTTCTACGGCCTGCGCAGCCAGGGCAGCGCCGTGAGCTGCGACGCCAAGGCGTGCGACCTGCAGGCCGGCGCCGAGGGCATGTTGACCGGCCTCGCCACGGCGCTGGCCGGGGCGGACGTGATGCTCGCCTTCGGGCTCATGGACAGCGCCCAGACGGCGAGCCTGGCCAAGACGGTGCTCGACGCAGACACGGTCAACGCCATCGAGCGCTTCCTGCGCGACGATCCGGTGGACGAGGCGCAGGCGCTGGTCGACGACATCCTCGAGGTGGGGATCGGCGGGCACTTCCTGGCGCGCAAGAGCACGCGGCGGATGTACCGTGCGGGCGCGCTGTGGCAGCCGGCATTGTGGCACCGGGCGTCGTTCGAGCACTACGTAGGGACGCCGCTGGTGAAGGACGCCTGGGACCGGGCACAGGCGCTGATCGAGACCAACGACGTGCCGCCGCTGCCGGACGACGTCCGGCGGCACATCAGCGAGCTCATCGCGGGGTACCTGCGCGGGCGCGAGTGACCGCGGAAGACCTCGTCCTCGAGCGCGTGGACGGCTGCGGCGGCGTCCTGGTCGCCGGACACGCATACGGCCTTCGCGGCCGTGCTGCGTTCCACCCTGGCGGGCGTCGAGATCGTCGGCGCCGAGGACGTCGTTGAGGGTGGGCGCCACGACTACACCCTATACGCGAGCCGGGTGGACGCCGCCGGTCGCGGGTAGACTAGGCGCACCCGGACGAGGAGGCGGCATGGGGCTCACCTGGCAGGAACCCGCGGACATCGCGTGGGCGCTCATCGACGCCCACCCGGACGTCGACCCGCTCGACCTCAACTTCGTCGAGCTGCACCAGATGATCGTGGAGCTTCCCGGCTTCGACGACGATCCCGACGAGGCGAGCGAGACCAGGCTCGAGGCCATCGTCGTCGCGTGGAGCGACAATGTCTGAGGAGAACGTGATCGGTCTGTTCCCGCTCCAGCTCGTGGTCGTACCGGGTGAGGTCGTGCCGCTGCACATCTTCGAGGAGCGCTACAAGCGGCTGGTGGGCGAGACGCGCGAAGGCGGGGAGTTCGGCATCGTGCTCGCCGACGAGGACTCGCTGCGCGAGTGCGGCTGCACCGTGCGCGTCGCGGAGGTGCTCGAAGAGCACGACGACGGCCGCCTGAACATCCTCGTGGAGGGCCGCCGCCGCTTCCGCCTCGTCGAGGTGCGGGAGCCGGAAGACCCCGAGGCCGAGTATTTGAGCGGCCTCGTCGAGTACTACGAGGACGCCGAGCCGGGCGCGCCGGAGGCGCTCCGCAACGGCGTCCTCGAGGTCTTTCGCAAGATGCTCGTCCTGATGGACGTGGAGACTCCGCGGCCACCGGTCGGCGAGGGGCCGCTCTCGTTCCGGGTCGCCGCGGCGGTCGACTTCGGCGCGCCGCTCAAGCAGGAACTGCTCGAGTCGCTGAGCGAGGAGC
>CAIWHY010000478.1 GCA_903912585.1 uncultured Thermoleophilia bacterium
CCGGCGGCGCCGGCGGCGGTACGGCCGGCTGGTAGGCCTGGCCGCCGACGGCAGGCGACGCGTACGGCGCGACGCCGGGCGGCGGCGGGATCGGCGCGCCGGGCATCCCGGGAGCGGTCACGACCGCCGCCTCGCCGCCGGCCTCCAGGTACATCGTGCTCACGTAGCAGATGATGAAGGGGCCCGCCACGATCTCCAGCGCCAAGGTGAGGATCCCATTGAGCGCCGACGAGACTCGGCCGATCAGGCCGATCACGATGCCGATGACGAAGATGGCGACCATCAGCACGGCGACCAGGCCGAGGGTCTTCCACCAGCCGGTGCCCTTGACCATGGCACTGCTCGTCTTCGCCGCCTCACCGAAGGTCATGCCCCTGTCGGCGATCAGCGGAAGCACGTAGATCCAGGTCACGGCCAGCCAGGCGAGGAACACCATGTCGGCGATGATGCCGATGATCGGGATGAAGGCGACGATCGCGCAGACAAGGCCGACACCCACCATCACGAGCCAGAAGATCAGGAACTTCCCGAACTTGCGGAAGCCGCTGAACACGTCGACGAAGTTGACGCCGCGCCCTTCGCGAGCCGCCCCGATCACCATCTCGAACACGCCTCCGTAGAACACCATGGAGAGCACGGAGACGATCAGGTAGCCGATGAAGCCCACCACGAACGCCCCGATGAGGGTACCGACGCCGAGGCCGGTGAGGCTCGTCGAGTTGCCGTTGGCGCCGATGGCGATGCCTCCGATGCTCACCGCCGCCATGCCGGCGACGATCGCGAACACTACTATCGCAACGACGCCGACGATCAGCCCGACCACGAGTCCGGCCAGGATCAGCCAGCCGATGTCCTTCTTCCACAGTTCCCACGCCCTGGCGAACACCTCGCCTACGGTCATGCGTTCCCTCCCTTATGCCTGGTCTGTGAGGCACCCACCCCGGCGCCTTCGTTGGCGGCCAGTATCTCTTGACCAGCCCGTACTGTCACGTGTTCGTCCCCGGCGGCGGAAGAGGCGCCGCCGGCGCCTCGGGGGCCGCGGGCTGGGCCGGCGGGACTGCGTGCGCAGCCGGCGGGGGCGGCATCGGCAGCGGAGCGTACTGCGGCAGCGCGTCCGTCGCGTAGTGCGGGGCGTCCGTCGCGCTCGGCGCCTCCTCGCCCGGTGGCGGCGGGACGAGCGGCGGAGCCGGAGGCGCCGCCGGCGGCGTGTACGGAGTCGCCGTCTGCGAGTACGGTGGCGTGCCGGCGGGCTGCCACGAGCCGGCGGGCACGATCGCCGCGTCCACACAGGCGCCCTCTCCGCCGGTGCGGAAGTACATCGCCGTGAGGTACGTGAGCATGAACGGATACACGACGATGGCGGCCGCGAGACCGCCGACAAACGGCACCAAGCTGAGCACCATGCTTGCGCCGATGGCGGCGAGATACAGCACCAGCAGCGCCGCGAACGTCAGCCACCAGCCCGTGCCGTGCACCAGCCGGCGGCTCTCCCCGAGCGCGGCGACGACGCCGCCTTCGCGGTCGACGACGAGCGGAAACAGGTACACCCAGCTGATCTGCAGGTAGACCATCGCCACGATCGCCAGGACCATCACCACGGCCCCGAGGCCGCCGATGATCCAGGAGCGCGCCACGCCCGCGGCGATGAAGAGCGCGATGGGCACGAGCTCGATGGCCAGGAAGATCACCACGAGGAGCAGGACGGCCGGCACGACCTTGCCGAAGAGGCGAAAGCCGGCGAAGGCGTCCCCGTAGCCCATCTTGCGCCCTTCGCGCACGCGCCTCAGCACGCCCTTGAGGATCCCGGCGTACAGCGGGATCGAGAGCAGGAGCGAGGCGACCACCGTGAGCGCCAGCCCGGCGCCGATGAGCACCCAGCTCCCGGCGCTCACGCCGGTGACCGTCCCGCTGCTGTCCGTGCTGAAGCCGGAGAGGCTCGGGAGGATGGTCAGCGCGAGGATCACCCCGATGGCGACTGCCGGGATGCAGAAGGCGATGAGCATGCCGACCATGAGCGGACCGATGTCCTTGGTGAACAGCCCCCACGCGTCGCCGAAGAGCTTGCCGATGTCCATCGCCGGCCCTCCCTATCCGATCGCTGCGTCGATCAGGCCGCCCTCGCCGATCGACTGGAAGTACATGCTCACAAGGTAGCCCACGCCGAACGGCACCGCGAGCAGGCCAATGATCGGCCCGACGATCGGGACGACCGACAGGATGCCCACCACGATGCCGATCGCC
>CAIWHY010000479.1 GCA_903912585.1 uncultured Thermoleophilia bacterium
AGGAGCCGACGAGGTCGACGCTGAGACCGCTGAAGCTGGCGACGCCGTCCACGGCAGCCACCGTCTTGGTGCCGGAGAGGACCGCACCTTCGGTGTTGGTGCCGCTCGTGAAGGCGAGGCTGACCGAGCTCACGTTGCCGGTCACGGTGTTGCCGGCGGCGTCTTCGACGGTCACCACGGGCTGCGCGGCGAAAGCGGTCGCGCTCACGGTGGAGGCGCTGGGCTGGGTCGTGAAGGCGAGCTTGTTGGCGGTGCCCACCGTGACCCTGGTCGCGGCGGAGGTCACCGAGGTGAGGCCGCTGGAGGCGAAGGTGAGCGTGTAGTCGGTGAGCACGGTGCCGGCCAGGGTGAGGTTGGTGAAGGTGGTTCGGCCGGCGACCGTGGCGAGCCCCGCGGCCTGGCTGCCGCCGATGGCGCTGGTCCCGGAGGAGGTGACGCTGATCGCGGCCGTGCTCGCGGTGCGGTTGCCGGCGGAGTCCTCGATCTCGACCACCGGCTGCGTGGCGAGCAGGGCGCCGCTGGCGGCGCCGAGCGGCTGCGTGATGAGGACCAGCTTACTGGCGGTGCCGGCGATGACGGTGATCAGGCCGGAGTCGGTGGTGGCAAGGCTGCCGCTGGCGGCTCGGAGCGTGGCGCTGCCGACGAGGTGGCCGCTGAACACGGCGCTGGTGCCGGTGTCGGCGTTGCCCGAGCCCACGAGGTCGCCGCTGACGACGCCGCCGCTGCTGGCCGCGCACGACCAAGTGGCGCTCACGTTGGCGACGAAGTTGTTCGCGGCGTCGCGGCTGATCGCGAAGGCGGTGATGGTGCTGCCCGAAGCGAGGCTCTGGGCGGGCACGAGCGTGCCGCTGCCGTCGGCCGCGGTCTCGACGCGCACACTGGCAGCCACGCCGGCACCGAGCGTGAACGGGTCCGAAGTCGCCTTGGTGAGCGCCGTCGGCGTGAAGTCGAGCGTGTAGGCGCCGGCGGGGCCGCTGATCGCGAGGTCGGTGAAGGTGGCCTTGCCGCCGGCGTCGGTGGCCACGGTGGTGGTGCCGCTGAGGGCACCGCTGCCGCTGGCGAGGCTGGCGACGACGTTCACGCCCGCGGCGGCGACGGCGTTGCCGGCCGCGTCCTCGAGCTGGACCACGGCGTGGCCGGACAGAGCAGCGCCGCTCACGGCGCCGCCGGGCTGCGTCGTGAGCACGCCCTTGGTGGCGGCGGCGGCAGGAGTGGCGCCGATCGTGAACGCCATGCTCTTGCTCCAGGCGCCCTTGCCGTCGGCGCTGCGGCCGCGCACCTTCCAGGAGAGGGCGACGTTCGCCGGCAGCGCCTGGGCGAACTTGTAGGAGGACCCGGTAAGGCCGGTCTTGCTGAGCGCCAGGGTGCCGCCGGAGAGGGAGAGCTCGTACGTGGCGGCGCCTGTGAGCTTGCTCCAGCTGAAGGTCGGCGTGGCGCTGGCGGTGGTGCCCGAGGGCGCCTGCAGCACGGGCACGCCGATGAGGAAGTCGAGGCCCGTGCTCCAGCGGCCGGCACCGGCGGCGTTGCGGCCGCGCACCTTCCAGGAGAGGGCGACGCTTGCGGGCAGGTCCTTGCGCACCTGGTAGGAGTGCGCGCTGAGGCCGTTCACGGTGCGCAGCAGCTGCCTGCCCGCGTAGATGCGCAGGTCGTACCAGGAGGCGCCGCGCACGGCGCCCCAGGTGACGGTCGGCCGCTGCGGCGTGATCGTGCCTTGGGGCGCCTGGGTCTCGGGGCGCGCCGGGCTCGCGGCGCGGGCGGGGCTCGCGGCGCCCGGCGCCGCGGCGGCGGCAGGCGTCAAGCTGAAGCCGCCGGGGCCGAAGCCGAAGCTCAGCGGCAGCAGCGGCAGGCCCTGCGCGGCGGGGCGCGCCGGCGCGGCTTGCGCGGCACGGGCGCTCGTGGCGGCGCCGAGCAGGCAGGCGAGCAGGCAGAGCGCCACGAGCAGCGCGGAGAGCGGCGCGGGGAGCGCGCGACGGCCGGTCGCCTGGTCCGCGCGGTTGGCACCGAATGCACGCGCAGCTCGCGCCCGCTCTGTGTTGCCGCCCTGCCGAACGCCCATGTCGCGCCTCCCGTGAGACCTGTGAGCCTCCGGGCGCGCTGCCTGGGGCATCTGTCGCCTATCTGAGTTACATCGGCAACGCGCCCTGCCCGGCTGAAGAGCATGGGCCGTGTGCGTTGCGTTGCGTTACGTTGGCGGTGCGTTTGCGTTGCGTTTGCAATAGCGGAACGTTCCATGCACCGGCGCGCGGTGGAGGGCCGCCGTCGCCGTACCGCGTCCGCGGCCATCTCCGCCCCGAGACGGACTCTGCATGGGCTCCG
>CAIWHY010000480.1 GCA_903912585.1 uncultured Thermoleophilia bacterium
CTCGTCCGCGGGCGCCGGCGTGGCCTCGTCCGCGGGCGCCGGCGTGGCCTCGTCCGCGGGCGCCGGCGCGGCGTCCTCCGCCGGGGAGGCGCCCTTCGACGGCGCGGCTCCCGGCGCGGCGTGCGCGAGCAGTTCCGGGAGCCTCAGGAAGTCCTCTTTGAGCGTCGTCAGCATAGCCGGCGTGTACAGCGCCGCGGCCGGATGGAAGATCGGGTACAGGGAGAGCTCGACGCCGCCGATCACGGTGGCCTGCGGCTGCCCGTGCACGCGCGTGATGCCCGCCGGGCTCCCGGTGAGCAGCTTGGTCGCGTGGTTGCCGAGCGTGCAGATCACCTTGGGCCGGATGAGCTCGATCTGCCGCCACAGGTAGGGCTGGCAGGCGGCGATCTCGTCCGGGCGCGGATCGCGATTGTTGGGCGGGCGGCTCTTGAGGACGTTGACGATGAACACCTGCTCGCGCGTCAGTCCGATGCTCGCCAGCAGCTGCTCGAGGAGCTTGCCGGCCTGGCCCACGAACGGCCGCCCCTGCTGGTCCTCGTGATAGCCCGGCGCCTCGCCGACGAACATCAGGTCGCTGGCAGGGTCACCCTCGCCGGGGACCGCCCGGTTGCGCGTCTCGTGCAGGTCGCAGCCGGTGCACGTCTCGATCTCGGCGCGCAGCGCCGCGAGGGCCGCGATGACGGCGTCAGTGGCAGGTGGCACAGGAGGAGCTGGCGCAGGAGGAGCAACTCTTGGTCGCACCCTTGCCGCCGAGGTTCGCGGAGGACGAATGGACGGCGAACGTCGACAGCAGTCGGCAGACGTCGCCGGAGTGGCACGCGGGACACTCGGGCCTGTAGCCGTTGCGGACCAGCTCCTCGAACGCGGTCCCGCAGGCGTTGCAGCAGAATTCGTAGATCGGCATGGACGTAGTGTACAACGAGAGCCGATTGACCGCGCGCACGCGAGGCTCTACCCTTCTGGATGCCCCGCTCCGAGCGCGCCGCAGGAGACGGGGACACCGCCTGTGTACCACAGGCCGGCGACAGGCGCGGTACCGCCCCCAACGGGCGGACCGCAGCCGGAGAGGTCGTAGGCTTGGACATCGAAGCGTATCGCTACTGCGTGATCGGTCCCGGACGTCTGGGCTCGACCGTGCTTGCCGGGCTCCTGGAGGCCGCGCTGCCGGTCGTCGCGGTCGGCGTCCACGCCGACGACGACACCGATCTCGGCGCCATCCCCCGGCACGTGCGCGTCAGCGACGCGGCGCTCGAGGGGGACCTCTGGTGGCTCACGGTGCCGGACGACGAGATCTCCACCGTCGCCGCCCGCCTGGCCGCTGCCCTGCCCGCGGCCCGCCGCGGCGGCCTGGAGCCCGTAGCGATCCACTCCAGCGGGCTCGGCTCGATCCACCTGCTGAAGCCGCTCTTCGAGCAGGGCGTGCGCGTGCTCTGCCTCCACCCCCTGCAGACCTTCGCCGGCGAGCCGCGCGCCGAGCTGCTGCGCGACGTGCCGTGCGCCGTGACGGCGCACGAGGAGCGCGACCTGCGGCTCGGCGAGGAGCTCGCCGGCCGCCTCGGCATGCGGCCCTTCCGCCTCGCCGACGAGCGCAAGGCGCTCTACCACCTCTCGGCGGTCGTCGGCTGCAACCTGCTGGTCGCCCTCGAGAGCGAGGCCAAGCGCCTCATGGACGAGGCCACCGGGAGCGCCGGCGGCCTCGAGCACCTGGCACCGCTGCTGCGCACGACGCTCGACAATCTACTGGCCGGCGGGGAGCCGGCGCACGCGCTCACCGGGCCGGTCGCGCGCGGCGACGCCGGCACCGTGCGCGCGCACCTGCGTCTGCTCGACCGCGAGAGCCCGCGCCTGGCGAGGACCTACCGGGCCCTCAGCCTCGAGGCGCTCACCCTGGCCGCACCGCGCCTCGACGACGAGCAGGTACGCGCCCTCAAGGACCTGCTCGAGGCGGACGCGGCCGGGGCAGCCGGCGGCGGGACGGCCGGCGATCTTGCCGGGACGGCGCCGGGAGGCCCGGCGTGATCGTCGCGCGCACCATCGCCGAGGCGCGGGCCGCGCTGCGCGAGCTCCCGCGCCCGCTCGGGTTCACGCCCACCATGGGCGCGCTTCACGAAGGCCATCTGAGCCTCGTCGACGCGGCGCGGGCGCGCTGCGCCGCGGTCGCCGCATCCATCTTCGTCAATCCCACGCAGTTCGGGCGCGGCGAGGACCTCGACGCCTACCCACGCGACGAAGGCCGGGACCTCGGGCTCTTCGAGGGGCGTGGCGTGGACTTCGTCTTCGCGCCGGACTCCGCCGAGATGTACCCCGAGGGCTTCGCCACCCAGGTCCACGTCGGCGGCCCGCTCACGGAGAGCTTCGAGGGCGCGAGCCGGCCCAGCCACTTCGACGGCGTCGCCGTGATCGTGGCGAAGTTGCTCGGCGTCGCACGCCCAGACGTCCTGGTCCTCGGCCAGAAGGACGCCCAGCAGCTCGCCGTGGTGCGCCGCTTCGTGCGCGACCTCGACCTGCCGGTCGAGGTCGCCGCC
>CAIWHY010000481.1 GCA_903912585.1 uncultured Thermoleophilia bacterium
CCACGTACTTCTCCACCACGTCGGCCGGGAACTTGACGAGGCCGGTCGCCTCGTCGACGTGGCACCCGTGCCTTTTGAAGACCTCACGCGCGCCGGCGTAGTGGGCGAGGATGCCCACCGTCTCGAGCACCTCGAGTGAAGCCTCGTGCGTACGCTTGACCTCCGCCTGTGTGAGCAGCTCCGCGAACCTCATCCCAGTCACGCCCCTCCCTCGCCTTCGCCCGGTCCGCCGGACGCGCCCGCCGCTTGCGGCGGCGAGGCGAGGCGGGCGAGCTCGTCCAGATGGTCTTCGATGAACTCCATGAACAGGAGCTGGTGATCCAGGTACATCAGGTACTCGTCCACGCTGACGGACGGGTCCTCGTAGTACGCCGCAAGGTCCCAGTTGAGGATGTACAGGTTGGCGCTGGCGACCATGCGCGGCAGCAATGCGAGCTCGGTGGGCGTGAGGGGCCCGGGGATCGGGAAGCGCGCCGCCTCGTCCTGGTAGGCGCGCACGAAAATGGCCGCCTTGTCGAGCCTGACCTGGCCGTCGTCCCCGCCCTCCCAGGAGCTGCAGAAGTAGGCGATGCCTTCGGCGACGTCGAAGAGCCGGTAGTCCAGTTTCGACCAGTCGAAGTCGAACAGCCCGACGCCTTGCTCGTCCGCGTACTTGAGATTGCCGGGGTGATAGTCGCAGTGCACCGGCACGCGCGGCTGCCCCTCCAGCTCTGCCTCGATGGCCGCGCCGCGCGCCAGCAGTTCCTGGACGCGCGGCAGCTCCTCGAGGAAGCGCTGGTCGAAGGCGGTGCCGCGGGACGCGGCGGCGAAGTCGCGGAAGGCCTGTGGCAACTCGCGCATCATCTGCATGATCGGCGGCTGCTCGCGGGCGAGATCGCCGGGGACGAAGTCGTGCGCGAGGTGGTGGAACCGGGCGAGCACGCGCGCGGAGCTGTCGTACTCCCTGTCGGTGCAGCGATTCTTGACCCAGGTGTACTTGTCCTCGCCGGACAGCATCTCGTAGACGGCGAAGAAGCGCGTCACCGGCTCGCCGTTCAGCAGCTCTTCGCGCGTCACGAACGTCTCGCCGGCCTTGTTCGCGAAGACTTCTGCGGCCAGGTGGAAGCCCTTGCCGCTGAGGTGCTGCACGAGCGCGTGCTCGAAGCGCACCTCGCGCTCGACCACGGCGTGGTTGTACTTGCGCACGAAGTACCGATGCTCGCCGTCGTCCCGGCGCGTCACGACGGCGAAGCTCAGGTTGACGTAGCCACCCAGGACCTGCTCCACGCGCACGACGTCGCCGAGGTCGTAGTCCGTGTCGACGACTTCGGCGAGCTGGCTGCTGAGGAACTCGACCCGGAGGGCGTCGCGAACGTCCGCGATCTCTGCAGCCAGCCGCTCCATCTGTTCGAAGAGCTCGTTCGCCCGACGTACGTCCATGTGCCTCGGTTCTTCCTTGGTCAGGGGGTCGCGGCGGCTGGGGTCAGACGACGATGCATCGTAGCCCGAGCCTCGTCATCTCGTCGCGAACCGTTGCGTCGACGCCGTCGTCGAGCATCACGACGTCGATCTTGTCGAATCCACAGAGCATCACGTCCGCGACGACGCCGATCTTGCTTCCGTCGGCCATCACGACGACGTCGCCCCGGGTGCGCTCGATCATCGCGCGCTCGATGCTCGCCATGTCGACCGTCGGCGTGGTGAGTCCCTCTTCGAGATCGAAGCCGTCCACGCCCAGCAGCATCTTGCTGGCGTGGAAGCGGCCGATGAGCTCGATCGCCTGAGGTCCCGCGACGGCGTTGGAGCGCGGGCGGTAGAGGCCACCCAGGAGTACGATCTCGAGCCGCGACCCCTGCGCCTCGGCGAGCGCGCCGACGTTGTGCGTGACGATGCGGGCTTCGAGCTCGGGGTCGACGTGACTCAGGACCTGCGCCGCCGTCGTGCCCGAACTGAGGAAGACCGTGTCTCCAGGCTCGATCATCGCGGCCGCGGCCTGCGCCAGCCGCCGCTTCTCCTCGGTGTGCGTGCCGGCGCGGTCGACGTAGAGAGACTCCTCGACCATGTGGCGCTTGATCACTGCACCGCCGTGCGTGCGCGTGAGGAAGCCTTCGCCCTCGAGTCGCTCGAGGTCGCGGCGGATGGTCATCTCGGACACGCCGAGGTCCTCGCTCAGCGAGGAGACGCGCACCGCCTGCCGCTCCTTGAGCATGTCGCAGATGTGCGCGCGGCGCTCCGCAGGGATCATCTCATGGACTTCCGGGATTTCTGGCGAAGGAATCTGTTCCCCCAGTCCTAGGGCTGCTGGCCCGGCCAGACCGAACAAAGTCGAACACATCCTAGCTGCAGGCCCACGTGTGTCAAGTGCGAAGCGCGGAAGCGGGGACTGTGTGCGCGGCGGCACAATCCCGGAAGAGCGCGACGGTGGTCAGGTCGCCCATAAACGAGCATAACCGCACACCTTGGCTCGACCGTAAAGTGCCCTGGGCCGCAGCCGAGCCGCTGTCAACCGGGGCCGGGAAGGAGCGTGTCCGCGCAGGGGTCCGGGAGAGGACGCAGCCCGTTGGGCGGCGAGGGCGGGAGCGCGCTCGCGACGCCCGCGGTCACTTGCCCGGGAAGGCCCAGGAGTACGAGGGGTCCCACCACGCGTGCCCGTGGCCGAGGTGCAGAGCCAGAGCGGTGGCCTTGATCTGCGCCGAGCCATCGCCGATGCTCGCCGACCGGTACGGGTTCCAGGAGCCTTTCCAGGTCGTGGGCGCATACTGGAACAGCCCACAATAGCCACCCGGCCCGACGACGCCGGCCGAGCCTCCGGACTCGATCATCATGAGCCGGTACATACCGCTGGGACTGACGCCGCTCGCGCTCGCGGCCGCCGGGATGAGAGGCCCCCACAGCCCCAGG
>CAIWHY010000482.1 GCA_903912585.1 uncultured Thermoleophilia bacterium
CCTCGATGAGACGGCCGGTCTTGAGCTCTTGCAGGGTCCGCAGGTCGTCGTCGTCACGGGCGAGGCCCGCCACGTCCATGTACTGGCCGCCGACCATGCCCTGGACGCCGGTGGCGGCGGCGATCTCGCGCAGCGTCGCCACGAGCGCCGCGGGCGAGCCTTTCTGCCGGGTCAGCAGGACGTGGAACGCCTCGGCGAACAGACCGTCGCCGGCGAGGATGGCCACGTCCTCACCGAAGGCCACGTGGCACGTCGGCCGGCCGCGGCGCAGCGTGTCGTCGTCGATCGCCGGCAGGTCGTCGTGGATCAGGGAGTACGTGTGGATGAGCTCGAGGGCCGCGGCCGTCGGCAGCACGGCGGACGGTTCGACGTCGAGGCTGCGCGCGGTCGCCAGGGTCAGCACCGGGCGGATGCGCTTGCCGCCGGCGAGCAGGGAGTAACGCATCGCCTCCACCAGCCGAGAGGCGCGCGCATCCACGCCGAAGTCGAGCGCTTCCAGATACGCCTCGACGAGAGCCAGCAGATCGACCGGATAGGCGGCCTGGGACGCGGCGTCCATGGCCCTCAGCCCGCGATGCGACCGAGTTGCTCGAGGAGGCGCCCCGCCTCCTCGACGAGCTCGGTCGCGTGCTCGAGAAGGGTCATCTCGACCTCGCCCGAAGCGGCCGAGGACAGGCGCGGCTCGAGCTCCTCGAGCTGCTCCAGGATAACGCGGATGCGTGCGATCGCCGCAGCCGGCTCCAGGCCTGCGGCCGCAGGCGGCTCAGCCATCGGCCTCTTCCCTCTCGCGCTGTACGGCGCCGAGGATGCCGTTGACGAAGGACCCGGCCTCGTCGGTGGAGTACCGTTTCGCGAGGCGCACGGCCTCGTCGATGGCGACCTCGGGCGGCGTGGTGCCGCTGACGATCTCCCACAGGGAGAGGCGAAGGAGGCTGCGCTCGAGCGGAGCCATCCGCTCGATCGTCCAGCCGGTGGAGTGGCGCGCGATCACTTCGTCGAGCGCCTCGCGCTCGTCCAGCACGCCCTGGACGGCGGTCGCCGTGAACTCGTCCGGCCCGTAGCCTTCGCGCAGCCGCTGCCCCTCGACGAGCTCGGCCATCGACATGTCGGTGACCTCGGTCTGGTAGAGCAGGAAGAGGGCGTCGCGACGGGCCTGCTTTCGGCTTGGCCGTACGGTCACCGGGAGCCGGCCGCGATCAGAAGGGCTCGATGGCGAAGAGCGGCTGGCCGTACTGCACGGTGTCGCCGTTCTCCACGAGGATCTGCCGCACGACGCCGCCGACGTCGGCCGTGAGCTCGTTCATCATCTTCATCATCTCGAGGATGCAGAGCGTCTGGCCGGCCGCGACCTCGTCGCCGACCTCGACGAACACCGGCGCCTGCGGCGACGGCGAGCGGTAGAACGTGGCCACCCACTTCGAGCGCACCACGTGGAATCCGTTCGTGCCTCCGCCGGCCAGGGCGCCGGAGCCCTCCGCCGGCGGCGCCGCGGGAGCGGCGGCGGGCGCCGGCGCTGCCGCAGCGCCGGCCTTGCGCACCGTCATCTTGAGGTCGCCTTGCTCGATCACGACCTCGTCGACGTCGCTCTCCTCCACGATGGCGATGATGTCGCGCACGCGGTCGCCGGCGTCCGCGGAGAGCGCGTTGCCCACCTGCGAACCGAGGTAGGCCGGGATCTGCGTGCCGAACACGTTGCTCTCCGGCCCAATGGCGTGACGCTCGAGGTACGCCCTCGCCGTCTGCGGGAACAGCGCGTAGCTCAGGAGGTCCTCCTCCGAGCGCGCCAGCTCGCCGATCTCCTCGCGGTAGTCTTCAAGGGTCTCATCGATGAGGTCCGCCGGCCGCACGCGGATAGGCTCCTCGCCCTCGAGCACACGTTCGATGACCTCGTGGGAGACAGGGCCCGGCGCGGCGCCGTACTTGCCGCGCAGGTAGGCCTTCATCTCGTCCGGCACGATGTGCCAGCGACGCCCGGACAGTACGTTGAGCACCGCCTGCGTGCCGACGATCTGCGACATCGGCGTCACCAGCGGCGGGAAGCCGACCTCGGCGCGCACGATGGGGATCTCCTCGAGGACCTCGGGCAGCCGGTCGAGCGCGCTCTGCTCCGAGAGCTGGCTCTCGAGGTTGCTGATCATGCCGCCCGGCACCTGGTGCGAGTACACCTGCATGTGCGTGAGCGACGTGACGCCGCGGTCGTGGCCGGTGTCGAGCCGCACCTGCTCGAAGTACTTGGCGATCGTGAACAGCTTGTCGAGGTCGAGCTCGGTGTCGTAGGGAGTCCCGATGAGCGCCGTCACCACCATCTCCGTCGCGGGCTGCGAGTTGCCGAAGGCGAGCGGCACCGTCGCGGTGTCGATCACGTCGACGCCGGCCTCGACGGCTTTGAGGTACGTCATCGGGGCGAGGCCGCCGATGTAGTGGCAGTGCAGCTGGATGGGCACCGCGATCTCGGCCTTGAGGCGGCCGATGAGCTGCTCGGCGTAGTAGGGCGAGAGCAACGCCGCCATGTCCTTGATGCAGAGCGAGTCGGCGCCCATGTCCACGAGCTTGTGGGCGACGTCGAGGTAGTGATCGAGCGAGTGCACCGGCGAGATCGTGTAGACGACCGCCGCCTGGAAGTGCTTGCCGGTCTCCTTGATCGCCGCTGCGGCGGTCTCGAAGTTGCGGATGTCGTTGAGCGCGTCGAAGACGCGGAACACGTCGATGCCGTTCTCGGCCGCCTTGTAGACGAAGCGGCGCACGATGTCGTCGCCGTAGTGGCGGTAGCCGACCAGGTTCTGGCCGCGCAGCAGCATCTGCAGCGGCGTGCGCACGACGTGCTTCTTGATCAGCCGCAGGCGCTCCCAGGGGTCCTCGTCGAGGAAGCGCAGGGCGGCGTCGAAGGTGGCGCCGCCCCAGCACTCCAGTGACTGGTAGCCGATCTCATCCATGGTCTCGAGGATCGGCAGCATGTCCGGCGTGCGCATGCGCGTCGCCCAGAGCGACTGGTGGCCGTCCCTCAGCGTGGTGTCGGTGATGCGGACTCTGCGCGCTCGCATGGATGTGCTCCCGGGCCCGGCGCGCTAGGCGCGGCTCAGGTACTCCCCGGTGCGGGTGTCGACCTTGACGCGCTCGCCTTCCTCGATGAACAGCGGCACCTGGACGATGGCACCGCTCTCGAGCGTGGCCGGCTTGGTGGCGCCCTGAGCCGTGTTGCCCTGCACGCCGGGGTCGGACTGCGTGATCAGCAGCTCGACGAAGTTGGGCGCCTGGACCTCGAACGGCACGTTGTTGAGGTAGAAGAGGTCGACCTCCATGTTCTCGACGACCCACTTCAGCGCGTCCTCGGCCATCACCGGAGAGATCGACACCTGCTCGTAGGACTCGTTGTCCATCAGCACGACCTCGTCCTCGGTGGAGTAGAGGTAGGCCATCTTGCGCGACTGCGTGTGCATGCGCTCGAACTTCTCGCCGGAGCGGAAGGTCCTGTCCAGGACCGCACCGGTGGCGATGTTGCGGACCTTGGTGCGCACGAACGCCCCGCCCTTGCCGGGCTTGACGTGCTGGAAATCGACGATCGTGAACGGCTGACCTTCGATCTCGATGGCCATGCCGGTCTTGAACTGGTTGGTGGAGACGACTTCTGCCATGTGTTCCTACTCAGGGGTCGGTAGACGGGTGTGCGCGGTAGAGGGCCATGATACAGCAAGGCCGGGAGGCAGTGCAGCCTCGCGGCGGGAGCGGACGAGGCAGGCGTCAATCGACGACCTGGAGCTCCTTCGTCGCGGTCGTCAGCCGCTCGCAGCCGTCGGCGGTCACGAGGACGGTGTCCTCGATGCGCACGCCGGCGAGTCCCTCGACGTAGATGCCCGGCTCGACGGTGCACACCATGCCGGCGGCGAGCGTGTCGCCTTGCGTGCGCCCCAGCCCGGGCGCCTCGTGGACTTCGAGGCCCACGCCGTGGCCCGTGCCGTGGCCGAACCGGGCGCCGTGGCCGGCCGCGTCGATCACGGCGCGGGACGCGGCGTCGACGTCGTCGCGGCCGTGGGCCCCGGCGCGCACCGCGGCGAGCCCCGCCAGCTGCGCCGCAAGGACGACGTCGTAGATGCGGCGCAGCTCGTCCGTGGGCTGGCCGGCAGCGAAGGTGCGGGTGATGTCGCTGCAGTAGCCGTCCACGCGCGCACCGGTGTCGATCACGACCAGTTCTCCCGCCGCGATCACGCGCTCCCCCGGGATCGCGTGCGCCTGGGCGCCGTGCGCCCCGCCGGCGACGATCGCCGGGAACGCCTCGCCCTCGGCGCCCAGCCTCTGATACTCCTCGCGCAGACGCCAAGCGACGTCCATCTCGCGCCGTCCCACGAGGCCGCCGGCGACGACCGCCGCGAGCGCCTCGTCGGTCACGCGGCCGGCGCGCCGCATGACGGCGATCTCGTCCGCATCCTTGACGGCTCGCAGCCGCGTGACCGCGGCTCCGACGTCGCGCAGGCCGCCGCCGTACCGGCGGCGTACGGTACGGTACGAGGCGTAGCTCAGCGCCGCGCCCTGGATGCCCAGGCGGCCCTTCGCACCTGTCGCGCGCAGGGCTCCGACAGACCCGTCCAGAAGCTCGCCCCGGACTTCGACGAGCGCGAACCCGTCGACCTCCTCGCGCACCTGGTCCCAGTAGCGCGCATCGGTGCAGATGAAGGCGAAGTCCGCGCCCACGAGCAGCGTCGCGTCGGCGCCGCGAAAACCGGAGAGGTAGCGCACGTCCGCGGCTGCGCTCACCAGGAGCGCGTCCACGCCGAGCCCTCCGAGCAGGCCGCGGCAGCGCTCGAGCCGGCTCGTCACGGCCGCGCTCATGCCGCCCCGCCCTCGGCGCACGCGACAGCCAGCGCGGCCAGCGCCTCGTCGTAGCCGCTCGCGCCCTTGCCGCTGACGCGCACCGCCGCGAGGTCGGCGATCACGGACGTGCGGCGCCACTCTTCGCGCTCCTCGACCGCCGAGAGGTGGACCTCGGCGATCGGCGCACCGATCATCTCCAGTGCGTCGCGCAGCGCGTAGCTGTAGTGCGTCCAGGCGCCGGGATTGATGAGGACCGCGTCGGCGCCCTCACGCACCAGCTCGTGGATCTTCTCGACGAGGGCGCCCTCGTGGTTGGTCTGGAAGCAGCGGACCGCGAAACCCAGGCGCGCGCCCTCTGCCGTCACGCGCGCCTCGAGCTCGGCCAGCGTGAGCGTGCCGTAGACCGCCGCATCGCGGCGCCCCAGCATGTCGAGGTTGACCCCGTGCAGGAGCCAGAGCAGCTTCAGCGCGTCAGCAGCCATTCCACCGCCCCCATCTCGAGCCCGGGAGGCACCGACACGCCCACCACCGGGCGTCCCAACTCCTCGAGCAGCACGTAGCCCACGCCCTTGTCGCTCGCCTTCTTGTCGCGCCCGATCAACGCGACCACCTCATCTGCGGTCACGCCGGAAAGCCGTGCGGGGCCGCCGACCCCATCGAGAAGCGCACGGGCGCGCGCGGCAGAGTCGGGGCTGAGTCCGGTGAGTCGCTCAGAGAGCCAGATCGCAGCGCGCGTGCCCAGGCCCACGCCCTCCCCGTGGGTGAGACGCTCGAACCCGGTCGCGGCCTCGATCGCGTGCCCGATGGTGTGACCCAGGTTCAGCACAGCGCGGCGGCCGCTGATCTCGCGCTCGTCCTCGCCGACGACCGCGGCCTTGAACGCCACGTTGCCGGCGACGAGTTCCTGCGTGACGGAAGCCGCGGTCGCGCCGGCGGCGGCGAACCTCTCTACCCGGCGCAGCAACGCGCCACCGCTCAGAAGGCCGTGCTTGGCGACCTCCGCCGCGCCGCTGCGCAGGTCGCGCGGCGACAGCGTACTCAGCACGTCGAGGTCCGCCACGACCAGCCCCGGCTGGTAGAACGTGCCGACGTAGTTCTTGGCACCGCGAAAGTCGACGGCGACCTTGCCGCCCACCGATGCGTCGACCTGGGCGAGGAGCGTCGTCGGCACCTGGACCAGGCGGACCCCGCGCTGGAAGGTTGCGGCGACGAACCCGGCGAGATCGCCGATCACGCCGCCGCCGAGCGCGACGACCGTGTCCGGCCGGCGCACTCCGCGATCGTACAGGATGCCGTACAGCTCTTCCGCCCGCGCCAGGGA
>CAIWHY010000483.1 GCA_903912585.1 uncultured Thermoleophilia bacterium
GCGGCCGTCGTCGCTGAAGGCGACCGCCCCGGCCGCGCCGAGCTCACCCATCTCGGTGAGCCGCTCGCCGGCGAGCCCGCGCGTGACGGCGGCGAAGAACCCCACGGGGATCACCGCTTCGGCGCGCGCCATCGCGGCGAGTCCCGTCAGCACCGTCGCGGTGTCCACCACCGGGTCGGTGTTGGCCATGCCGAACACGGCGACGTAGCCGCCGGCCGCAGCCGCGGCAGAGCCGCTCGCGATGTCCTCTTCGTCCTCGCGCCCCGGCGCGCGCAGGTGCGCGTGCAGGTCGACGAACCCCGGCAGTACGAGCATCCCTCCGGCGTCGACGACGGTCGTGTTCGTGCCCGGCTTGAGGCCGTTGCCGATATCGACGATCTTGCCCTCGGCGATCAGCACGTCCTGGACGGCGTCGACGCCGGACTCGGGGTCGACGACCCTGCCGCCCTTGATCAGGACCTCGGCCGCCGGCGCGCTCTTGCACCACGTGCGTTCCATCAGACCACCTCCCCGCTCGCGGTACCGTCGCTGTAGCCGACAATGGTCCGGTACAGGATCGCCATGCGCACCGCGAGCCCGCTGAAGACCTGGTGCGCGATGAGGTTCTCGTCGTCGTCGGCGACGTCCGCGGCGATCTCGACGCCGCGGTCGATCGGGCCGGGGTGCATGACCCTCTGCCCCGGACGCAGCCGCGCCCGGGAGACGCCCCAGAGCCGGCTGTACTCGCGCAGCGAGGGCAGGAAGTCGGCCCCCGAGTGGGCGCGCTCCTTCTGGATGCCCAGGACGTAGATGACGTCGGCGTCCTTGAGGTTAGCGAGGTCGTACTCGACCGTGACGCCCATCGCCTCGATACCGCGCGGCATCATGGTCGGCGGCCCGACGAGCGTGACCTCCATGCCCAGCATCTTGAAGCCCATGATGTCGCTGCGCGCGACGCGGCTGTGGAGGACGTCGCCGATGATGAAGACCTTGAGGCCGTCGAGGTCGCGGCCGAGGTTCTGGCGCAGGCTGAAGAGGTCGAGCAGGCACTGCGTGGGGTGCTGGTGCTTGCCGTCGCCGGCGTTGATGACGCTGGCCTCGGTGTTGGCCGAGAGCGTCTGGCAGGCGCCGGCGGAGGGGTGCCGCATGACGATGATGTCGGGCGAGTAGGCGCTCAGCGTGATGGCCGTGTCCTTGAGCGTCTCGCCCTTCTCGACGGCCGAGCCGCCGGCCTTGAGGGCCAGGGTGTCGGCCGACAGCCGCTTGGCGGCAAGGTCGAAGCTCGACGAAGTCCGCGTGGACGCCTCCCAGAAGAGGTTCACGACCGTGCGCCCGCGCAGGGTCGGCACCTTCTTGATGTCGCGCTCGAGGACCGGCAGGAAGCTCTCCGCGGTGTCGAGCAGCAGTTCGACGTCGGCGCGCGAGAGGTCTTCCATCGAGATGAGGTCGCGCTTGGGCATGTCAGCCCTCCTTCGAACGGACGAGCACGACCTCGTCCTTGCCATCGCACTCCTCAAGCCGCACGCTGATGCGCTCCTTGGGGGCCGTGGGCAGGTTCTTGCCGACGTAGTCCGGCCGGATGGGCAGTTCGCGGTGGCCGCGGTCGACGAGGACCGCGAGCTGCACGGCCGCCGGCCGGCCGTAGTCGAAGAGGGCGTCGACGGCGGCGCGGATCGTGCGTCCGGTGTAGAGCACGTCGTCGACGAGCACCACGGTGGCGCCGTCGATGTCGAAGGGCAGGTCGGTATCCTTGACGACCGGATGCGGCGTGTGGGGGATGACGCCGACGGCGCCGCGCGCCGCCACGTCGTCCCGGTAGAACGAGATGTCGAGGTCGCCCTTGTCGTACTGGCGGCCGCCGACCTCGCCGAGGAGCTTGTGGATGCGCACCGCGAGGAAGGCACCTCGGGTGTGGATCCCCACCACGGCGAGCTTGGCGTCGCCTGGGTTCTTCTCGAGGATCTCGTGAGCGATGCGCGTGATGGTGCGCGGCATCTGCTCGGCCGTCAGGACGACGACCTCATTAGCGGGTCTGGGTCCGGGCATAGAAAAGGCGCCGCCGTCTCATGGTTGCGTACGGCAGCGCTGCACCCCCTTTCCGTCTCACTGGACGTGGTTAAAGGTCGCCGGTACTGTACCAGCCCCCCAAGCACGGAGCAAGGACGATCCGCTGGCTTCCGCGGTGCCGCGCGACGGCTCGTGCGGCGCCCCCGCGACGGCTCGTGCGGCGCCCCCGCGACCCCTCGTGCGACGCCCCCGCGACCCCTCGTGCGACGCAGCACGACCCCTCGTGCCGGGCCCCGCGCGACGCCAGGCGGCGAGCCCGCGCATCGGCTCCTCAGGCGCCGCCGCGCCTCACACGGCAGGGTCCGGCGGCAGACCGGTGCCTTCGAGGAAGGCGCGCAGCTCGGGCGGCATCGGGCTGGCGAAGCTCATCTGCCGCCCGTCCTCCGGGTGCGGGAAGGCCAGGTGCGTGGCGTGCAGGAACTGGCGGCCGAGGCCCTCCGGGCGCGGCCGCCGGCCGTACTGCGCATCGCCGGCCACCGGGTACCCGAGCGCCGCGAAGTGGACGCGTATCTGGTGCGTGCGCCCGGTCTCGAGCTGGACGCGCACCAGCGTGAATCCGGGCGCTCGACCAAGGACGCGGAAGTGCGTCACCGCGCGGCGCCCGGACGTGGTGTGCAGCGACATCCGCTTGCGGTCGCGTACGTGGCGCCCGATGGGCGCGTCGATGGTGCCCTCGTCCTGCGGCAGGGCGCCGCACACGAGCGCGAGGTAGACCCTGGTGATGTCGCGGCGCTCCATGGTCGCGACCAGCCGCCGGTAGGACTCGTCGCCGCGGGCGACGATCAGCAGGCCCGACGTATCCTTGTCGAGGCGGTGGACGATGCCCGGGCGAAGCTCGTGCCCGCCGGCGGCGCCGTGATCGACGAGGCCTTGCGCCAGCGTGCCGTGCTCGTGCCCGGGCGCCGGGTGCACCACCACGCCCGCCGGCTTGTCCACCACGAGCAGCCAGTCGTCCTCGTAGACCAGCGCGAACGGGACCTGCTCCTGGGTCAGCGCCGGCGGCCGCTGCGGCTCCCGGCGCCAGGTCACCTCTTCCCCGGCACGCAGCTCGTGGTGCTTGCGCGCCGACTTGCCGTCCACCGTGACGAAGTCCTCCGCGATGAGCCGCTGCGCGACGGACCGCGAGACGCCGGCGCGCGCCGCGAGCGCGGTGTCGAGGCGCTCGCCGGTGTCGCCGGGACCGACGGCGAACGTCCCACCCTGGTCAGTCCCGGGGTACACGCAGCACCTGCACGGCCAGGAGGATGGTACCTGCCACGATGCACGCGTCGGCGAGGTTGAAGGTCGGCCAGCGGTAGACACCGAGGAAGTCGACCACCGCGCCGCCGAAGCGGAAGCGGTCGAGGAGGTTGCTGAGCGCGCCGCCGAGGATGATGCCGAGCGCGGCCCGATAGCGGGGGGGCGCGAGGAAGAGTGCGACCGTCACCGCCGCGACGACGGCGCCGACCAGCACGGTGACCACGGAGCCGGCGCCGGCAAACCGGCTGAAGGAGATGCCCGAGTTGTAGTTGAGCTCGATCCTCAGACCGCCGCCGAGCCGCCAGGGCAGCCGGTCGGCCGCGCCGCGCACGACTGCCTTGCTGACCTGGTCGACGGCCAGGACCGCCGCCGCCAGGCCGAAGGCCAGCCCCAGGCGGCGGTTACTTCTTGGCACGCGGCTTGCGCGGCGCGTCCAGTTCCTCGACCTGGGTGTGCCCCATCGGGCACGCCGGCTCCTTGACCCTGCCGGAGCGACCGCCGTCGTTGAGGACGATGTTGAGCGGGTAGGTCGCCTTGCAGACCTTGCAGTACGCGAGTCTTGCCATCGGGAGATCCTTCCTTCAAAGGCGGAATGCCCGCCCTGCCTGTTCTACTGTGACGCCCGCCACCTGCACGAGCTTGCGGCGGCCGCCGGCGCCGGCGACCACGACGACGTCCCTGCGGGCGACGCCGAGCAGTCCGGCGACGAAGCGCACGAGCTCCTCGTTGGCGCGCCCTTCGCGCGCGGGAGCGGCGAGACGGATGCGCAACCTGCCGTCGGCCACGCCGGCATACCCGCTGCGCGCCGCCCCGGGCGTGACCCAGACGGCCAGCATGACGCCGTCGCGCCCCGCGCGCAGCGGTGCGGTCTCACCACTTGAACTCGTTCTCGTTCACCCCGCTGTCAACGTCGCTGAGGATGTCGTCGCTCTCGCCGAAGATGACGCGGTCCTTCTTGCGCACGCCCGTGCCCGGCCCCGGCTCGGCGGGGACGGCGTCCGGCGACGGCAGGAACACCGGGTCGAGGTCGTAGGCCGCTGCGGCCACGAGATCGCGATCCGGCTCCGGCGCCGGCGCGGCGGCCGCCCCGGGGGACGCAGCCGGCGCCGGGACCGCAGTTGAGCCCGACTGTCCTTCGCGCTCGATGGCCGCCTTGATCGCCTCCGCGTGCCGGGCGAACTCCTCGTGCGCGCTGCCCGCGCTGGCCGCCTTCTCCGCCACCGCCGGAGTCTCCTCGAGCTGCTTGAGGTAACCGTCGAGCAGCTGCTTGAACCTGAAGCGGAAATCCTGATCCGCACTCTTGAGCTTCGCCATCGACTGGTCGATGGCTTGCTTCTCGGTGTAGGAGTCGTTGACGAGCTGCCGCGCCTTGAGCTCGGCCTCGTGCAGGATCAGCTGCGCTTCCTTGGTCGCGTTGAGCTTGAGCTCCTCGGCGCTGGCCTGGGCAGAGACCAGCGTCTTCTGCAGGGTCTCCTCGATGCGCTTGTAGCCGCCCACCTGACCCTCGAGAGTCTCGACGCGCTCGCCGAGGTCGATGTTCTCCTTGAACAGGCGCTCGTACTCGTCGGCGACCTCGTCGAGGAACTCGTCGACCTCGACGTCGGCGTAGCCCCTCATCGCGCGCCTGAACTCCTTGTGGCGGATATCAAGAGGTGTGAGCTTCATGCGGTGACCCCCTCGGCCGTGCGACAAGCGCCGCGAGCCTTCGTCGACTTCTCTCTCATTCCGGTGCGCCGCACTCACGCGAGCTCCCTGGCGCGGTCCGTCGCGGCGCTGACGGCGCGCTGGACCGCGCCGGCCACGTCGTCGGCCTCGAGTGAGGCGACGGCGGCCGCGGTCATGCCGCCCGGCGTAGCCGCGGCGGCCGTCACGGAGGCCGGGTCGCC
>CAIWHY010000484.1 GCA_903912585.1 uncultured Thermoleophilia bacterium
AGACGGGCGGCGATGAGCGCCCCGATCGAGTCGGGCATCGGAACTTCGACGCCCTCCTTGAGCGCCACCTTGCCGCCACGACTGTCGAGCAGGCCGCGGTCCTCGAGCAGGCGCACGAGCTCCTCGGCGAAGAGCGGGTTGCCGCCGGAGCGCTCGAGGATCAGGGCCTGCAGGTCGGTGGGCAGGCTCTTGGCGCCGAGGCGGGCGCGGGCGAGCTCGGCGGTCTCCTCGCCGGAGAGCGGGCCGAGTGGCACCTGAGTGGCAGCCGCGACGAAACCGGCTCCGGGTCCGCTGAACTCGAGCGCCTCGGGCCGGGCCGTCGCCAGGACGAGTAGAGGTACGCCGGCGTCGCTCTCGGCGAGGTAGTCCATGAAGGCGAGCATCGCCTCGTCGGCCCAGTGCAGGTCCTCGACGACGAGGACGGCGGGGCCGGAGGCAGCCTGGCTTTCGAGGAACTCGCGCCAGGCGGAGAAGTTCTCCTCGCGCGAGGCCTCCTCCGCCTCGAGGCCGAGCAGCGGACGCAGGCGGGCGCGCAGACGCTCGCGGTCTTCACCCTCCGGCAGTACGGTCTCAAGACGCGCTTCGGCCCGCGCCACGCCGTCGCTCTCGAGGATGCCGGCCGATGAACGCACGATCTCGGAGAGCGCCCAGAAGGTGACACCGCTCCCAAAGGGCAGGCAGCGGCCCTGGCGCCAGGTGACGAGCGTGGGTTGGTCGTCGAGGCGGCGGGCGAACTCGGCCAGCAGGCGGCTCTTGCCGATGCCGGGCGCGCCGACGATGAGCGCGAAGCGCGGCGAGCGAGAGGCGAGCGCCTCGCCGAGGAGCGCGGCGAGCTCGGCGAGCTCCTCTTCGCGGCCGACGAAGCTCGAGGAAAAGCCGCGCAGCTCGGAGCCGGTGCGCGCCAGAGAGGCGGTCGCGAGCCAGGCCTGCAGGGGCTTGCTCTTGCCCTTCAGCGCGACCGGGTGACAGGCATCGAATGAGAAGACCTTCTCGGTGGCGGCGTGAGTCGCGGCGCCGACCGCGACCGCCATGGGCGGGGCTGCAGACTGCAATCTGGCGGCGACGTTGACGGCGTCGCCGGTGAGGAAGCCCTCGCCGCTCGCCGGATTGACGTCGAGGCGCACCAGAGCTTCACCGGTGTTCACCCCGACGCGCACCTCGACTGGCTGGCCACCGATGCCTGGCAGGGCGTCGATCTCGTCGATGAGGCGCAGGCCGGCGCGCACGGCGCGCTCGGCGTCGTCCTCGTGGAGCGTCGGCACGCCGAAGACCGCGACCACGGCGTCGCCGATGTACTTCTCGACGGTGCCGCCGTAGGACTCGATGACTCTGCGCGCGGCGGCGTAGTAGCGGCTCAGGAAGGCGTTCACGACCTCGGGGTCGTTGCGTTCGGAGAGCGCCGTGAAGCCGACGAGGTCGCAGAAGAGGGTGGTGACGACGCGGCGCGCCTCACCCTGCGGCGAGGAGCTCAACAGTGCCCCTCAGGGCCCGTGCAGCAGGCGCGATCGAGCACATTGCGGCCACAGCTGGGGCAAGCGGTCATCGCTGCCGCCCCGTTTCCCGGCCGACCATGAGAGTGTGCCTGCGCATCCGAAAGGCCACCTCCGGACTCCTGCGCCGATTCTACGGCCAGATTCATCTGCGTCCAGTGAAGGGGGCCGTACTGTAGGGAAGGTGGGTGACGCAGGGGAGGGTTGCAGACTGCCCGGAGTTGCCGGTCGCCTCGAACCGCAGATTCCCTCCGACCGGCGCGATAGTGTCGGCCCATGAACTCCGAGCGCCTCACCGGCTTCGTCTACCCCGTGAAGAAGAACGGCGTCCCCGTCCGCGGCCGCTGGCAGCTGTGGGTGAACCTGCCGTCCGAGCCTGCGTTCGACAAGGACGGGCAGCCGGTGCTGGACTCGAAGGGCAAGCAGAAGCAGCGCTACCCGAAGACCACCAAGGTGGTCGAGGCCACGGGCAAGAAGTCCGCCGAGCGCCTGTTAGAAGCCTGGATCGCGGAGCTCGAGGCGCACCGCACCGTCGACCCCGACCGCCTGAAGCTCGCGGAGCTCCTCGACCGCTGGCTCGAGGCGACGAGGGGCGAGATGCGGGTCGCCTCCTACAACTCCTACCGGCGCATCTGCCGCCTGCACGTGAAGCCCGCCCTCGGCCAGCTCCACGCCGGCCGGCTCACCCGCGCCCAGCTTTCGACGTACTACGCGGCCAAGCTGAGAGGCTCGAAGAAGGCCAGGCCCCTGGCCGAGACCACGGTCGCCCACCACCACGCGATGCTGAAGACCGCCTTCAACTGGGCGCTCGAGGAGGATCTCCTGCTGGTCAACCCGGCGATGCGCGTAAAGAACCCTCCGGCGCTCCGTCCGAAGACGCGCCCGGTGTGGAGCATGGAGGAGATCGCGCGCACGGTCATCAAGGCGAGGGGCCTGCAGGTCCACGCCGCCGGCGTGCTCGCCGGCTTCTCGGGCTTGCGGGTCGGTGAGATCTCCGGCTTGTTCTGGTCCGACATCGACCTGGAGAGAGGCTTCGTCACCGTGACTCGCACCGTCGAGGAGGACGAGGACGGCACGCTCCTCGAGTACCCGCCGAAGAACGGCAAGGCGCGGGTCGTGCCCCTGCCCGCCGCCGCCTGCGACGAACTGCGGGTCCTGCTCATGGCGCAGAAGGAGTACCGCCTGGCTCAAGGCCCGGCCTGGAACGAGGCGGGGAGGGTGGTGCCCAAGAAGGACGGCACTCAGATGGCGCCCTCGACCCTCAAGAGCCAGTGGTGGAACTGGGTGGCGCGGCAGAGGATCGACCCGCACCTGCCCATTCACGGCCTGCGCGACTCCTTCGGCACCTGGGTCTACGAGGAGTTCGGCGTCAAGCAGGCGCAGGAGTGGCTCGGCCACTCGGACCCGGCGACCACGCTGCGCCACTACGTGCGCCTGACCACGGCCGCCAGGGCGAAGGCCGTGGCCGGGCTCGACGAGGTCACGCGAGCCACTCTTGAGGCCGCCGAGGAGAAGGCCGCCGAGGACGCGCAGCCCGTTCGTGACAACGTCGTGTCGCTCGCCAGTCGGCGCGGGTAGGAATAAGACCTGACGGGCTGCCTCGCGCTGCGCTTGGCGCGTTGCCCACCACCGCCCTCCAGTGGTCACGCACCGCCGGCGCTCTTGGGCTGACGCCACTGGTTCGCCCGGCGATTCGCGCTCGCTTCTTCCGCGGTGGTGCGGATGCGCGTCGCTCGCGTCTCGGGGCGCTTGGCCGCTTCGATCCACTCGAGGATGGCCCGCTTGGTCGAGCGCGGGAACGCATCCCAGAACTCCCGGGCGCGGGGGGTGGCGTCAAGCGTGGCCACAAGGTCGTCGGGTTCCCGCAGTTCCTCCACGGCATCGATGGCGCTCCACGCGCCGTTCCTCTTGGCCGCCTCCACCGCCGCGAGGCCGGACGGCTGCATCAGGCCCTGCGCCTGCAGCCGCTCCACCCGTTCCTTGTTGCGTCTCGACCAGGAGCTCTTGGCTTTGCGGGGCGCGACCCAGAGCATCGCTTGCCGGTCGCTCAGGCTCCTCGGCAGGCTGTCGATCCAGCCGAAACAGACGGCTTCGTCCACGATGTCGTCGTAGCGCAGGGAGCGTCCTCGCCCCTTGTCGTAGACGATCCACACGCCGCGTTCGTCTTCGTGGTGCTCGCTCAGCCACGCGCGAAGCGCGTCTCGATTTGCGACATAGACGCGGTCGTCCGCCATGTCACCAGCTTTCGCCCGGCCGGTGGGTGCCGAAGCTCCATTCGTAGCCTTCGGGGTCGAGAATCCGCGCGCGCTGCGTTCCCCATGCGGTCTCTTCGGGTTCGAACACGGTGGTCGCGCCGGCTGCGATGGCCTTGTCGTAGATGTCCTTCACGTCGTCGACGGCCAGGTAGAGGCCGCTGCCCGTCGACCTTCCGCGCAGTGGAGCGATCTCGTATTCGGCATCGAAGCTTGCCAGCATGACGACGACGTCGCCGAGCGCCAGCTCCGCGTGAGTGACCGCGCCCGCCTCTCCGTCCTGCCGCGTCACGACGGAGAAGCCGATGCCGGTCGGCCAGGCGATCGCTGCCGGGGCGTCGCGATAGCTGAGGTACGCAGAGAGTGCCGCCATTGCCGGCTACCTCGTCCGAGTCGGGTCTGCCGGCTCTCCGCCGGCACCTTCCATGGCCCCGGTGTACCCGTGTGGTGGCCCCGGGATGCACCTCGAGGGCGACGTCCCTCGGCATCCACGATCTCCGCTTCCAGCACCGGGCGCTCCCGGTCGGCTAGACTTATGGCACGTGCGCCAATCTACGAAGAGGTGACGTTGTGCCCACGGGGCCGTCGCCGTCGGGCGTGACCGTCACGTTCGGCGCAGCGAGTGACATCGACCGCCTGGAGCCGCTGTGGCTGCACGTCCATGCGGTCCACCAGGAGTCGGCCCCCGAGCTCGGTCCATGGGTCGATGACGCGACGACGTGGGCCAAGCGGCGCGAACTCTACGGGCACTGTCTCTCCAACCCTGATTCCTTCCTGCTGCTCGCGGCGCGCGACGAGCGCCTCGTCGGCTACGCGCTCGTCACGGTGGAGCCGGACGGCGATGTGTTGTGGAACGACTCGTGGGTGGTGGGGGACAGGGTCGCCGAGCTCGAGTCGATCTCCGTGCTGCCTGAAGAGCAGGGCAGAGGAATCGGGACGTACCTGCTGCGGGTGGTGGACGAGGAGCTCGAGCGCCGCGGCATCCTCGATCTGGTGATCGGCGCCGTGCCCGGGAACCCGGCTGTCCAGTTCTACGAGCGCCGCGGCTTCACGCCCAACTGGATCATCCTGAGTCGCTTCGCGTCGCGCAGCGCCTCTTAGGCAACTCAGAGCATCTCCTGCCCTCACGCTTCTCCGTCGGCGACATGGGACCAGAGCCGGCCGCCACCGCAACGCAGGAACCGGAGCCACTGTCGCCCATCTACCGGAGCCGCGTCCCCGATCTGTAACGCACCTACCGGAGCCGCACAGCACGTTTCCTGCAGTTTTAGCAACTTATTAGCAACTCGTGGTATTCTTGCCGGGCCGCAGGAACGTAAAGTACCTGCAAATCGGCACAATGCCCTCGTAGCTCAGTGGATAGAGCACAGGTTTCCTAAACCTGGTGTCGCTGGTTCGATTCCAGCCGGGGGCGCCACTTTGATGAAGCACGGTGCGCTCTCGTGTTGTGGCGTCCGGCAGCACTCCTTCCA
>CAIWHY010000485.1 GCA_903912585.1 uncultured Thermoleophilia bacterium
CGATGTGGCCGAAGCTGCCGGCGGGGCACCCGGGGCCGAGGCGGCGGAGATCGAGCTGGCGGCCGGCGACGAGAGCGATCCGGCCACGCCGATCCGGGCCGCCGCCGAGCTGTTGCGCAGCGGCGAGATCCTCGCCGTGAAGGGGCTCGGCGGCTTTCACCTCGCCTGCGACGCCACCGACGGCGCGGCCGTGCGCCGCCTCAAGGAGCGCAAGCGGCGCCCGCACAAGCCGCTGGCGGTGATGTTCGCGGACCTCGAACAGCTGCGCGCACACTGCGCCGCAGACGCGGCGGAGGCGGCGCTGCTCGTGTCGCCGGAGCACCCGATCGTGCTGCTCGACTGGCGCGAGATCGGGCCGTCGGGCGAGGAGAACGGCGGCTCGGGCCTCGAGGCGGCCGGGGACGAGGCCGGCGCGCCGGTGCACCCCGAGGTCGCGACGGGCCAGCGCTACCTCGGCGCGATGCTGCCGTACACGCCGCTCCACATCCTCCTGGTGCGCGCCGTGGGCCGGCCGCTGGTGATGACCAGCGGCAACCTCGCCGAGGAGCCGATCGTCAAGGGCTGGGAGGAGATCGGCCGGCTCACGCCGATCGCCGACGCCTACCTCGTCCACGATCGCGAGATCGCCGTGCGCTACGACGACTCCGTGGCGCAGGTGAGCGGCGGGCGGCCGCGGCTGATCCGCCGCTCCCGCGGCTACGCCCCGTTCCCGGTGGCCCTGCCGCGGCCTCTCCCGCAGACGCTCGCCTGTGGCGCCGAGCTCAAGAGCACCTTCTGCCTCACGCGCGACGCCAACGCCTTCCTCAGCCAGCACATCGGCGACCTCGAGAACCTCGAGACCCTGGAGCACTACGAGGCCGCCATCGGAGTGTACGAGCATCTCTTCCGGCTTGCGCCCGAGGTCGTCGCCTACGACCTGCACCCCGAGTACCTGGCCACCAAGCACGCGCTCTCGCTGCCGCAGGAGCTCAAGATCGCGGTGCAGCACCACCACGCGCACGTGGCGGCGCGCATGGTCGAGCACGGCCGCGAGGACCCGGTGATCGGCGTCAGCATGGACGGCCTCGGCTACGGTGACGACGGCGTGTTGTGGGGCGGGGAAGTGCTGGTCTGCGACCTGCTCGGCTACCGGCGCGTCGCGCACCTGGAGGAACTACCGCTGCCGGGCGGCGCGGCGGCCATCGCGCGCCCGTGGCGCACGGCGCTCGGCTGGAGCTACGCGCTGCTCGGGGACGAGGGGTTCGAGCGGGCGGCGCGGGCGCTGCGCACGCGCGCCGCGGGACTCGAGGCGCCGGCCGCGGGGAGTGGGCCGGCGGCGCGGAAGCGGCCGGCCGGGCCGAGCGACGAAGCGCTCGAGGCGTTGCGCGCTCAGATCGACGCCGGCGTGAACGCGCCGCTCACGACGAGCTGCGGCCGCCTGTTCGACGCCGTCGCGGCGCTCGCCGGCGTGCGCCACGAGATCACCTACGAGGGCCAGGCCGCGATCGAGTTGGAGATGTGGTCGACGGGAGCGGGGCCGGCGGCGCCCTACCCGTGTGACATCGACGGCGACGTGGACGCCTCGGCGCCGCGGCGTACGGCGGCGGCGGGCGCGGCCGGCGCCGCCGGGCCGGCGCCGGCGGTCGTGCGGCGGGCACCGCTCTTCGCCGGGGTGCTCGCCGACGTC
>CAIWHY010000486.1 GCA_903912585.1 uncultured Thermoleophilia bacterium
GCTCTGACGCCGCGCGCGCGGCTGGCCCTTGGACTCATGAAGCGCGCAGCGCGACTCCGGGTTGTAGATCGAGAGTCGCGTCGCGCAGCTGGGATGCTCGCAGACGCGGCCGCGCCCGTAGTCGGCGACGCGCTCGGCGGCGCGCCCGAGGTCCAACTGACGCAGCAGAGCGTCGAACTCGTGCGGCGCGGCGCCTTTCTCACACACTTCGCTCACGGCCTGCCCCCTTTGATTCCGGTCCATGGGGTCTCTGTCGGCAGTTCGATGCGCGCGGATTAGTCTCAACCGTTGCCAGTGGGCGCGGCGAAGGCCGGCATCTCTCTGCCGCGCACGCGCGCCGGGGCTTGGCGCGCGGCGAGCAGCCCGCGCCGGGCTTGGCGCGCGGCGAGCAGCCTGCGCCTCGCAGGACTCGGAGGCGCGGGCTGCCCTTTGGGCTCAGGAGCTCTTCTCAGGCCGGCGCCGGCGCAGCAGCGCGAAGCCCATGATGAGGACGACGAGCACGAGGGCGCCCATCATCCCGTACAGCAGCCAGGAGGTCTTGGCGGTCACGGTCGCGACGGGCCCGACATAGCGGTTCTTGAGTTGCTTGAGGGCGGAGCCGGCGACGGTGAAGTTCCCCGACCAGGTGGCGAGCTTGGTGTTGTCGGCGTTCGCGAAGATGGTGATGACGATGAGCACCTCGATGAGGGTGAAGCCGCGCGCGTCGGCCGCAGGCTGCTTGCCGCGCCTGGGCTTGCTCGATCCGTGACCCGATCCATTGGTCTTCCGTGAGCAGATCGGACGCCTCCATCCCGGCGCTCGTCCCGAGCGCGGTGGTGTGGCGCGCAGGTCGATCGAGTACGAGCGTAGGCGGCGTCGCGCCGAAGCGCATCGGCCGATGGTACAGGCCGGCCCTGGCCGGATGACCGATAGTGCGGCCTGGTCAGATGACCAGGCCGCAGCCGGCGCTGAGCTGCTCGGCCCGCCATTCGGCGACCCGGTCCTCCCCTTCGCGGCGGCCCCTTGGCGTGGCGAGATGTCCCATATGCCGGCGGGCCCGGGCGCCTCATGCTCTATTGTGGGGTGGCGCGGCGCGCAAGGCTTCTCGTGCGCCCGGCCCCGGGACGCCCGCCGGCCCGCCCTATCCGGGCCCGCTCAACGGAGGAGAGGATCGTGACGTTGCCGCCCGAGTTCGCGTGTCCCCGCTGCGACGCTCTGCTCGAAGCTTCGGCGTTCTTCGGGCCCTTGCCCGTCCACCTGCACTGCCCGGGTTGCGGTCTCCCGTTCGAGGAACTGCGCGGCCCGCTGGAGGCGCCGGCGGCTCAAGAGCGACTCACGTCCGACCTCGGGCAGCTCGAGCGCAGGGCGCCCACCCAAAGCGCCCCGGAGCTGGTGGCCTACCTCGGCAGAGCCAAGCGGAAGCCGCGCCTCTGAGCCGACGGCGACGCCGGCGAGGCGGCGCTGCTCGCAGCTAGGACGTGGCCGGCAGGCGCTCGGCCTGCTTGCGCTCCGGGACGACGACGAAGGTCAGGTGGTAGGTGAGCGGCTCGTCCTCGTCGCCGGGGCGCGGTCGCCACTGCAGGCTCGCCCAGATGGGCTCGTCGCCGGGGCGCGCGAAGCGCAGCTCCCCATCCAGCACCGCGCCGCTCTCGGCGAGCTGCTTGCGCTGCAGGTAGTAGGCGTCCTGGTCGTCGGCGAGGACGAAGGCGGAGAGCGGCTGCCCGAGAAGACCATCGCGTTCCACGCCAAGCAGGCCGGCGGCGGTGCGGTTGGCGTCTTCGACGAGGCCGTCCTCGCTGAGCGTGAGGTAGCCGACCGGCGCGAGGTCGAAGCGCTCGAAGTACTTCTCGTGCGAGGCCTGCAGCTCGAGCTGGACGCGGCGCAACTCCTCGTTCTGCATCTCGAGCTCGATCTGGTGCACGCGGAGCTCGTGGACGAGGGCCTCGGGGTCCTGTGGGATCGGGAAGGGGGCTGCCTCGGCAGCAGCAGCGGCCGCGGCGGACTGCCTCGCGAGCCGCTCCTCGGCCTGGCGGCGCACCTCGGCCGCCGCAGCGCTGGTGGTACGTGAGTCCACAGATCCTCCATCTCCCCGCCCCAGAGCAAGGGCATCTCGGTGCCTCGAGTGTACGCGGCGCGGGCGCGAGGCGCCAATGCCGCCTCACGGACGGAACGCCGCAGACACGCTGCGGGCGGGCCACGCCGGCGTGGCCCCGTCGACCCTGCCGGCGGAACGACAGTTTCTGCCCATCGGGACAGTCACAACGGCGAGGAGTACGATTGGGGGCACGACGAGCTCAAGAGCGAGGTGACCCACGGACGACACCCCCCTCAAGCGATCCGAGTTCCTCAAGTTGCTCGCGCTTGGCGGCGCCGGCTTGGCATTCCTGCGCGCGAACCCCGAGAAGGCGCTCGCCGCGCTTGGCGGGACGCAGCGGGCCTTGGGTGGCGCGCAGCAGGCTCTGGACGAGGCGGCGCTCAACGGCGACGCGCTCGCCGCCCACGCCGCCAGCACCGTCCTCGCGGTCGCCAAGGGCACGTCGGCCGACAGCAACGTCAAGCGGGCCGTCGCGGCCGTCGGCGGGATGCGGCGCTTCGTCCACGGCGGCGACACCGTCGTGATCAAGCCCAACGTTGCGCACCCCATCGCGCCCAAGTATGCGGTGACGACGAACCCGGGGGTCGTAGCGTCGCTGGTCGGGCTCGCGCACGGGGCGGGCGCGAGTAAGGTGCTCGTCATGGACAACTCCTCCGGGGGAGCGCCGTCGGCCTGCTACGCAGCCAGCGGCGTCGCCGCCGCGGTCAAGGCGGCCGGCGGCACGATGGTCGTGATGGGCACGCCGGGCTTCCAGACCCACGCCATCCCCGGCCACCTGCTCAAGAAGCACCCGGTCTATTCAGCGATCGTGAACGCCAACGTGCTCATCAACGTGCCGATCGCCAAGCAGCACCACTCCACCGGCCTCACACTCGCCGGCAAGAACATGATGGGGGCCATCAGCGATCGCGCGCGCCTCCACCAGCTGGGGCTGAGCCAGAGCATCGCCGAGATCAATGCGCTCCTCCAGCCGGAGTTGACCGTCATCGACGCGATGCGCATCCTCGTGCGCAACGGCCCCGGCGGTGGCAACCTCGCCGATGTCGCCGTCAGGAACACCGTCGTCGCGTGCACCGACTGGGTCGCGGCGGACGCGTACACGACGCGCCTGTTCGGCAAGTCCCCGGCCTTCGTGCCCTACATCAGCGCCGCCACCAAGATGGGGCTCGGCAGGGGCACGCTGTCGGGCGTGACCATCCGCAACGTCTGAAGCGCAATGCAACTTCGAGTACGGAACCGTGAGGTGACCGCATGAGCCAGACCCCGCTGACGCGAGCAGAGTTCCTCAAGATCCTGGCGGCCGGCAGCGCCGGCGTGCTGTTCCTCGGCGGAGCCGAGGAAGCGCTCGCCGGCATCACCGGCACCCACGACGCGCTGGATCAGGCGGCGCTCGACGGAGACGCCCGCGCCACGCGCGCCGCCGGCACCGTCCTCGCGGTCGCCAAAGGCGCGAGCGCCTCCAGCAACGTGAAGCGCGCCGTCGCCGCCGTCGGCGGCATGCGGCGCTTCGTGCACGCCGGCGACACCGTCGTGATCAAGCCCAACATCTGCGCCGCGCGCGCGCCTCGGTACGCGGCCACCACGAACCCGCAGGTGGTCGCCACGCTGGTGCTCCTGGCGAGGGCCGCCGGCGCCGGCAAGGTGCTCGTGATGGACAACCCCATCGACAACGCTCCGACCGCTGCCTACAGCGCCAGCGGGATCGCCGCCGCCGTGAAGGCGGCCGGCGGCTCGATGCGGTTCATGAGCAGTTCGGGCTACAGGAAGTACCCGCTGGGCGGCTCTCTCGGCAGCTTCCCGCTCTACGCCGACATCGTGAACGCGAACGTGCTCATCAACGTGCCGATCGTGAAACAGCACGGATCCACCGGCCTCACGCTCGCGGGCAAGAACATGATGGGCGCCACCTACGACCGGGGCCTCATGCACAACGTCGGCCTGAGCCAGAGCATCGCTCTGGTGAATGCCAGGCTGCGGCCTGCTCTCACGGTCGTCGATGCCATGCGCATCCTCCTCCGCAATGGGCCCACGGGCGGCAGTCTCGCCGATGTGAAGGTCAAGAACACCGTCCTCGCGTGCACCGATTGGGTCGCCGCCGACACCTACGCCGCCTCGCATGTCTTCGCAATGCCGGTGGGCAATGTGCCGTACATCAAGGCCGCCGCCAACATGCACCTCGGCACGATGGACCTCACCACCGTCAGCATCAGGAACGTCTGAGAGAGACTCCTGCGGCGGGCGGGCGACCCGCGCTGAGGGACGCACCGCGGTAGCTCCGGCCGCTGAGTTTAGACCGGGGCGACAGACAAAACGCTGCGCGCTACTATTGAGGTCACTCACGACCCGACGAGGTGACCAGCACTCGTGAGACGTCTCACCCGCTTCGAGTTCCTCAAGATCGCCGCCGTGACCGGCGCGGGATCCGCCTTTCTTGCAGCTTGCGGCGGCAAGGCGGCCGGCGTCCTCGGCAGCGGCGCTTCCGCCGCGCCGCCGGCAGTGGCCCGCGACGATGCCGCCGCCATCCCGTCGCCGCGCGCCGGTCGGCCCGCGCCGGGCCCCGGAGCCGACGCCATGGCGGTCGCCGAGGGTCTTTCGGCGTCGGCGAACGTGGAGCGAGCCGTGACGGCGCTCGGCGGCATGAGCGCGTTCGTCAAGCGCGGGGACGTCGTCGTGGTCAAGCCGAACATCGTCCATGCC
>CAIWHY010000487.1 GCA_903912585.1 uncultured Thermoleophilia bacterium
GACTCCGGGCCAGATGGTCATCAAGATCGTACTCGACCAGCTCACCGAACTGCTGGGCTCGACCAACTCGCGGCTCGTGCTCTCCGGCCGCATCCCTAACGTGATCATGCTCGTGGGACTGCAGGGCTCGGGCAAGACGACCGCCACCATGAAGCTTGCGTACATGCTGCGCAAGCAGGGCAAGCGGCCGCTCATGGTCGCCGGAGACACGTTCCGGGCGGCCGCCGTGCAGCAGCTCGACCAGTGGGCGCAGCGCGTGGGCTGCGAGATCGTCAAGCAGGCCGAAGGCGGAGATCCGGCGGCAGTGGTGTACGACGGCGTCGCGGCGGCGCGCTCGCGCGGCGCCGACGTCGTCCTCGTCGACACCGCCGGACGCCTGCACACGCAGGTGAACCTCATGCGCGAGCTCGAGAAGGTGAGCCGGGTCATCGAGAAGCAGCTGCCCGGCGCCCCTCATGAGACGCTGCTCGTGATCGACGCGACCACGGGCCAGAACGGCCTGCGCCAGGCGCGGGAGTTCCAGCAGGCGGTGGACGTGAGCGGCGTCGTGCTCACCAAGCTCGACGGCACCGCCAAGGGCGGCATCGTGGTCGCCATCCACGAGACTCTCGGCATCCCCATCAAGCTCATCGGCGTGGGGGAGAAGCTCGAGGACCTGCGCCCGTTCGAGGCCGACCTCTTCGCGCGCGCCATCTTCGGCGGCGGGGAAGAGGACTAGGCGCCCGCCGCCCGCATGGCCCTGCCGATCCACACAGGGCGCCTGATCGTGCGCGAGGTCACCATGGCGGACCTCGATGAGCTCGCCCCCATCTACGCCCATCCCGAAGTACTGTGGTGGGAACCGGCGCCGTTCACGCGCGCGCAGACCACTGAGTGGCTCACCAGGACGATCGCGCGCTACCGCGACGAAGGGATGGGCGAATACGCGGTGCTTCTGCGCACGTCCGCTGAGCTCATCGGCGTCTGCGGCCCCGTGTACCGGGAGATCGCGGGCGAGCGGCTCCCGGAGCTCGGCTGGGACCTGGCCCGCGAGCGCTGGGGTCACGGCTACGCCACCGAGGCGGCGCGGGCCGTCCTGCCGCACGCCGCCGCTCTTGGCCTCGAGCGCGTCTACTCGCTCATCGATCCCGCCAACGGCCGTTCGCAGGGCGTCGCGCGGCGCCTGGGCATGACCGTAGAGCGCCGCGTGGTGTGGGACGGCCGGCCGCACGACCTTTGGGCGCTCGAACTGCCGTAGCCACGCGCCGTGCTACCATTGACCACCCGCTCCCGAAGACGAGCGCTCATCCAGCCGAGGAAGATCACGCATGTTCGACTCACTCACAGAACGCCTGCTGGGCGTCATGCAGAGCCTCAAGGGCCACGGCAAGCTCACCGCCGAGGACGTCGACGCGGCGATGCGCGAGATCCGCCTGGCGCTGCTCGAAGCCGACGTGAACTTCAAGGTCGTGCGCGAGTTCGTGGCGCACGTCAAGGAGCGCGCCCTCGGCGCCGAGGTGATGGAGAGCCTCACGCCGGCGCAGCAGGTCGTGAAGATCGTCAACGAGGAGCTCGTCGCGCTCATGGGCAGCGGCGACTCCAAGCTCGCCTTCAGCGGCCACCCGCCGACCGTGATCCTTGTCGCCGGCCTGCAGGGCTCGGGCAAGACGACGACCTGCGCCAAGCTCGCCAAGCTGCTCAAGAAGGACGGCAAGTCACCGGTGCTGATCGCCGCCGACGTCTACCGGCCCGCGGCCATCGACCAGCTGCAGACGCTCGGCGAGCGCGTTGGGGTGCCGGTGTACGCGCCCGGCGCGCACCTGGACCCGGTCGACATCGCGCGGGACGGCATCGCGTTCGCGCGCCAGCACGGCGACGTGGCGATCGTGGACACCGCCGGCCGCCTGCACGTCGACGAGGAGCTCATGGCCGAGCTCGTCAACATCCGCGACGCCATCAAGCCGCACAACGTCCTCCTCGTGGTCGACTCCATGACCGGCCAGGACGCCGTCAACGCGGCCGACGCCTTCCGTGGCCACGTCGACCTTGACGGCGTCGTGCTCACCAAGCTCGACGGCGACGCCCGCGGCGGCGCCGCGCTGAGCGTGCGCGCCGTCACCGGCAAGCCCATCAAGTTCGCCAGCACGGGGGAGAA
>CAIWHY010000488.1 GCA_903912585.1 uncultured Thermoleophilia bacterium
ACGCGAGCCTTGTCGAAATGGCCCTGCATCGGCTTGTTGACCTTGTTGGCCTTCACCTCGCCGAAACCGATCTGCACGGCGCGATAGCCGTCTCGCTTGTCGGTCTTGACCTGCGTGACCACGCAGGGACCAGCCTCGGTGACCGTGACAGGCAGAAGCTTGTCGTCGGCACTCCAGACCTGTGTCATCCCCAGCTTGCGGCCGAGTATCGTCGTGACCATGTTCATCATCCTCACCTCAGGCGGTCATGGGACCCTGTGCGATGCACTCGCATCGTTGCCCAGCGGACCGCGCCTTCACGCCGGCGTGCCTCTCGGGCACGGACCGACGACTCTACCAGGAACTACAGCTTGATCTCGATATCGACGCCGGCCGGCAGATCGAGACGCATGAGCGAGTCGACCGTCTTGGGCGTTGGCTCGAGAATGTCGATCAGGCGCTTGTGCGTCTTCATCTCGAACTGCTCGCGGCTGTCCTTGTTGACGTGCGGCGAGCGGATCACGCAGTACAGGCTGCGCTCGGTCGGCAGCGGAATCGGACCCGCGACCTTCGCGCCTGTCTTCTGCGCGGTATCTACGATCAGCTTCGTGGACTGATCCACGATCTCGTGGTCGTAGCCCTTGAGGCGGATCCTGATCTTTTGGTTCGCCAACTCTCTACCCTCCATGACTATGCGGTGCCCGAAAACTTCAGGCCTCCGTCAGTTACCTGGTTAGGCGTTACCGCCGACCTTGCTGATGATCTCTTCAGCTACCGACTTCGGTACCTGCTCGTACGCCTTGAACTGCATGGAGTATGCGGCGCGCCCCTGCGTCTTGCTTCGCAGGTCCGTGGCGTAGCCAAACATCTCGGAAAGCGGCACCTTGGCGCGAATGATCTGCGCGTTGCCGCGGGGTTCCATATTGTCGATGTGCCCACGACGACGGTTGAGGTCGCCGATGACATCACCCATGAAGTCCTCGGGCGTGACGACCTCGACAGCCATCATCGGCTCGAGCAGCACCGGGTGACTCTTGCGCAAGGCCTCCTTGATCGCCATCGAACCGGCGATCTTGAATGCCATCTCCGAGGAGTCGACCTCGTGGTAGGAACCGTCAACGAGCTGCACCTTGATGTCGACGACCGGGAAGCCGGCGAGCACGCCGGAGCCAAGCGACTCACGGATGCCCTTGTCGACCGATGGGATGTACTCCTTGGGAATCGAGCCGCCGACGCACTTGTTCTCGAACTCGTACCCAGCGCCCGGCACCTGCGGAATCAGGTTGATGACCACGTGGCCATACTGGCCGCGGCCACCACTCTGGCGAGCGAACTTCAAGTCCACCCGATCGGTCTGCTTACCCGCGGTCTCGCGATAGGCGACCTGGGGCTTGCCCACATTGGCCTCGACCTTGAACTCGCGCAGCAGGCGGTCGACGATGACCTCGAGGTGCAACTCACCCATGCCGGCGATGATGGTCTGTCCTGTGTCCTGATCGGTGCGCACGCGGAAGGTCGGATCTTCCTCGGCGAGCTTGGCCAAGCCGTTGCCCAGCTTGTCCTGCTCGGCCTTGGTCTTGGGCTCGATCGCGATGTCGATGACCGGATCCGGGAAGACCATGGACTCGAGCAGCACTGGTGCGTCATCGGAGCAAAGCGTGTCGCCCGTGGTGGTGTTCTTCAGGCCAACGGCCGCAACGATGTCTCCGGCGGAAACGCCGTCGACGTCCTCGCGGTGGTTGGCATGCATCTGAAGCAGGCGGCCGATACGCTCCTTGTGTCCCTTCGTGGAGTTCAGAAGGTAGGAGCCCGAGCTCAGCGTGCCCGAGTAGACGCGGAAGTAGGTGAGCTTGCCGACGAACGGGTCGGTCATGACCTTGAACGCCAGCGCAGCAAACGGTGCATTGGGGTCGGAAGGACGAGTGACCTCTTCATCGGTCTTCTGATCGATGCCGACGATCGCCGGGACATCGAGGGGAGACGGCAGGTAGTCAACGACTGCATCGAGGAGTGGCTGCACGCCCTTGTTCTTGAACGAGGCGCCGCAGACGATAGGCGTGATCGAGTTCGCGATGCATGCGGTGCGCAATGCGACCTTGATCTCGTCGACCGAGATCTCCTCTTCGTCGAGGAACTTCATCATCAGCTCGTCGTCGGACTCGGCTGCAGCCTCGATCATGTCGTGGCGGTACATCTCGGCCTCGTCGAGCATCTCGGCCGGAATCGGGCCCTCGGTCGGGTCGATGCCCTTGTCGTCCTCGTTGAAGAAGATCGCGTGCATCTCGATGAGGTCGATGATCCCCGAGAAGGTGTCCTCGGCGCCGATCGGAAGCTGGATCGGCACGGCGCGAGTACCCAGACGCGTCTTCATCATGTCGACCACGTTGTAGAAGTCGGCACCCGAGCGGTCCATCTTGTTGATGTAGGCGATACGCGGGACACCATAGGTGTCGGCCTGGCGCCACACCGTCTCGGACTGTGGCTCAACGCCACCGACGGCGCACAGCACCATGACGGCACCGTCCAGCACGCGCAGGGAGCGCTCGACTTCGACCGTGAAGTCGACGTGACCCGGCGTGTCGATGATCTGGATGCGGTGGTCTTTCCAAAACGCGGTCGTCGCGGCCGACGTGATGGTGATGCCG
>CAIWHY010000489.1 GCA_903912585.1 uncultured Thermoleophilia bacterium
CTACCTCGACGGCCCCGGGGGGACGCAGACCCCGCAGCGCGTCGTCGACGCCGTTCGCGAGTACTTCACCGACCACAACGCCAACTACGGCGGCCGCTTCGTGACGAGCGAGGAGACCGACGCGATCCAGGACGCCGCCCGCGTGGCCGGCGCCGACTTCCTCGGCTGCGCCCCGCCCGACATCAGCTTCGGCGCCAACATGACGACGCTCGCGTTCTTGCTCGCCGAGGCGCTCGGACGCCGGCTCGCCCCCGGCGACGAGGTCGTGATCACCGCCCTCGACCACGAGGCCAACCGCGGCCCCTGGTTGCAGCTTCAGGAGCGCGGTCTCGTGGTGCGCGAGGCACCCGTTGACCTTGCCACGTGCACGCTCGATTGGCCGGCGCTGGAGAAGCTGGTCCAACCGGGGCGGACGAAGATCGTCGCCCTCGGCTACGCGTCGAACGCCGTCGGGACCGTCAACGACGTCGCGAGGGCCGCCAAGCTCGCTCGCGACGCCGGCGCCTGGAGCGTCGTCGACGCGGTGCACTACGCCCTGCACGGCCCGATCGACGTCGAGGCCGTCGGTTGCGACTTCCTCGTCTGCTCGGCCTACAAGTTCTTCGGCCCGCACGTCGGCATGATGTACGCGCGCCCGGAGGCCACGGCCCAGGTGGAGCCGCTGCGCCTCTCGACACAGCACGCCGAGCCGCCCCACGTGTGGGAGACCGGGACGCCGAACTTCGAGGGCCTGGCCGGCACGACCGCGGCGATCGACTTCATCGCCGATATCGGACAGCGGCACCTCGCCATGGTCGGGGGTAGCCTGCCCGCCGGCCTACAGGGCCGGCGCCGCGCGGTCGTCGCCGGCATGACGGCCTGCGAGGCCTACGAACAGCCGCTGGCGGCGTTCCTTCGCGAGCAGCTCGTCGCCATACCCGGCGTGACGCTGTACGGGCCGCCGGAGAGCAGCCCGCGCACGTCCACCGTCTCGTTCACGATCGACGGGTTCCTCGCCGGCGAGGCCGCGCGGGCGCTCGGCGACCGCGGCCTGTTCGTCTGGGACGGCGACTTCTACGCCGCGCGCCTGGTCGAACTTCTGGAGCTGGCTGAGCGCGGCGGCCTCATCCGTGCGGGGCTCGCGCCGTACACCACCCAAGGTGAGCTCGAGCGGCTGGTCGACGCCGTCTCCGCGCTGGCGCGGTCGGTGCGATGAGCGCAGCTGACGCGCGCAAGGCGCGCGCGCGCACGGCAGAGCCGCGCCCCGTCCGGCTCTGCCTCATCGGCTTCGGCAGCGTCGCGCGCGCCTTCTGCGCGCTGCTCGCGCAGCAGGAGCGCGCTCTCGCCGACGCCCACGGGATGCGCGTGCTCGTGAGCGCGGTCGGCACCCGAGGCGGCAGCCTGCTGGCGCCGGACGGCCTCACAGCGGCCGCCGTCCTCGAGGCGGTCGGTGACGCGCCGGCCCCGCCGCAGGCGGCCCGGCCGGCGTCCGAGCTCCTGCGCGCCTCCGGCGCCGACGTGCTCGTGGAGCTCACCGTGATGGAACACGACTTCGCGCCGGTCTCCACCGGCCACGTGCTGGAGGCGTTCGCGCTCGGCATGGACGTGCTCACCGCCAACAAGGGGCCCATCGCCTGGAACTGGGACCGCATCGCGGAGGCGGCAAAGGCCAGCGGCCGCCGCATCCGCTTCGAGAGCACCGTGATGGACGGCCTCCCCGTGTTCAGCCTGCTAGAGCTCACGCTGCCCGACTGCCGGCTGCTCGGCTTCGAGGCCGTGTTCAACGCCACGAGCAACTCCATCATCGACGCGATGGGCCAGGGCGAGACCTTCGCGGACGCCCTGGCCCGCATGCAGGCCGCCGGCGTGGCGGAGGCCGACCCGGCCAACGACGTCGACGGCTGGGACGCCGCCTTCAAGGCGGCGGCCCTCGCCAACGTCGCCATGGGGGCCGGCATCACGCCGGCCGCGATCGCCCGCGAAAGCCTGCGGGACGTGGCGCCGGAGCGCATCGCGCAGGCGCGCGCCGCGGGCATGCGCCTGCGTCTGGTCACGACGGTCACCCGCGGAACCGACGGCGTCGTCCGCGGAGCCGTGCGCGCCGCCGAGCTCGACGTCGACCACCCTCTCGCAGCGCTCGGCGGCGACTCGCTGGGCGCCCTCCTGCACACCGACCTGATGGCCGACGTCTTCGTCGCCGAGCGCAACGGCCTCGTGCCGCAGACCGCCTACGGCGTCTACGCCGACCTGCTCCACCTCCGCCGGGAGAGGTGACGACGCCGCCCTCCGCCGATAGCGGGCGGTCGCCGGGCGCGCTGGGCGGCGGCCCGGCGACCGGCGCGACGGCGCCGGTCGCGCCGCCCCTCGGCTCCCCCCCGGAG
>CAIWHY010000490.1 GCA_903912585.1 uncultured Thermoleophilia bacterium
GATCTCGCGTGCCGCAGCGCGCGCGCGGCGCGACCGGCTGACGTGACGACCTGGGGAGTGTTTGGGAGCGTGACGCCCACCGGCGTGGTCCTTTCGCTTTCGCGCTGGACAGTCAGTATAGCGGCCCGCGGCCCTCCGGGCCGGGCCGCGGGCCGTTCTGGGGACGCCGCGCGTCGAGGCGGGGTTCACCGGCCTGGATCGACGCCGCACCTTCGCGTCGCGCCGTGAGGCCGGTGGCGCCATGCCCCGCGACCGGAGGCGTCATGCCCCGCGACCGGCGCCGCGATAGGATGCGCACATGCACGACGCCCCGCATCCGCGCTTCGCCTGCGACGAGAGCTTCCCCGGCCGCCAGGTGCTGCGCCTCGCGCGCCGCGCCATCGAGCGGTACCGGCTCGACCTGCGCGGCCTGCGCGTCCTCACGGAGGCATCCACGGGCTACCGGCGGGTGACGCCGGTGATCGCCGCGCTCGCCGGCGCCGACGAGGTCTACGCCATCGGCCGCGACACGGCGCAAGCGGCGCGTAAGGAGGCGGAGGCGCAGACCGCCTATCTCGCCGGGCTGGCCGGCGCCCAGGACCGCGTCAAGCTCCTCGCGACGCGGCTGCTGGCGCCGATGGCCACCGTCGACGTGATCACCGACCTCCCGGGCGTGCGTCCTGTCGATGAAGCCGTACTGCGCAACGTGGCCGGGACGGCGGCAGTGGCCCTCATGGGCAGCGCCGCCGCCTGGCGGGCGAGCGACGTCGACGTCGCCGCCTGCCGCCGGCTGGGCATCGCCGTCGCCGCGGTCGACGAGGACGCCATCGGCCTCTACCGCTACCTTGCCGTCGAAGTGGCGCGCGGCCTGCTCACGCTGGCCGTCGAGATCGTCGGCTCCACCGTGCTGGTCGCCGGCGACGGCAAGGGCTACGCCTACGTCGTCCACGGCCTCGCCCAGATGGGCGCGCGCGTCCTCGTGGCCGCGCCCGAGAGCGCCGGCAGGATCGCCCTCTACGGCGGCGAGAAGGCCGCCGATGCCCTCGGCGACGAGGCGGCCCTTGGCCGCCTTGCCGAGGCGGACGCCCTCGTGCTCTGCCCGGAGGCTCCCGGCACGCGGTGGATCGGGCCGGGCGCGGCCGTCGACGCCGCCCGCCTCGCGGCGGCGGCGGCCCACATCGCCGTAGTGACCGTGGGCGGCGAGGTCGACCGGCGTGCGCTCGCCGCCGCCGGCCTGCGCAGCTACCTCGCCGGCGGCGGCCCCGACGCGCCGTTCGAGTCGCTGCCGCAGCCGCTCATCGAGCTCCACACGGCCGGCCTCAAGATCGCCGAGGTGATGACGCGGGCGCGGCGGCGCGGCTCGTCGCCGCTGGCGGCGGAGCAGCTCGCCGCCGCCGAGGCCCACGCCGAGCAGCTGCCCAAGGACCTCGGCGCGCGCCGCTGAGGCGATAGAATAGCCGTCCGACGAAGGCAACCGGCTGCCCCCGGCCGCACCTACGCGCGGCCGCCCGCATCAAGCCCCGGAGGCACCACGGACCAGACCCCTCGACCACGCACCTCCGGCGGCGACAAGCCCGTGAAGCACGGCTACTCGCTGCTCTTCAAGGACTCGGCCATCTACGGCATCGGGAGCACGGTCCAGAAGTTCCTGATGGTCTTCCTGATGCCGCTGTACACGGCGTTCCTCACGCCGGCCCAGTACGGCGTGGTCGGCATGGTCAACGTCACGTCGCAGTTCGTCTACGTGTTCATCAACCTGGGCATGGACACGGCCGCGGCGCGCTTCTACTTCGACAACAAGGGCGAGGAGCACCGGCGCCGGGTGATCGGCACGACCTTCCTGGCGTGGACGGTGTACCCCGCGATCTTCCTCGGCATCATGGTCGCCTTCATGCCGCAGATCACGCACGCGCTGATGGGCCCGGGGAACTACACGTACTACTTCGATATCGGGATGCTCAACATCTTCTTCAGCAACTGGATCTCGCTGCCGTACATGCTGATGCGCCTCGAGCACCGGCCCGTCATCTTCACCTTCTTCACCATCGGGCGCATCGTCATCCAGGTCGTCGCCTCGGTGATCATGGTGGTCTGGCTGCACTGGGGCATCTACGGCGTGCTCGCCGGGACGCTGGTCTCCTCGACGATCATGAACTTCGCGGCGCTGCCCACGTACTGGCGCAAGATGAGCCTCAAGATTGACCCGGTGCTCATCCGCGCCATGCTCGCGATGGCCATCCCGGCGCTCATCACGGGCTCGATCTTCTTCTTCCTCAAGCTCTCCGACCGCTGGATCATCATGCGCTACCCGCAGTGGGGCAAGGCGGAGGTCGGCCTCTACACCGCTGCCTTCCAGCTCTCGCAGCCGGTCTACGTGGTGATGACGGCGTTCAACATGGCGTGGCCGCAGTGGCACTACTCGCGCCTCTCGAACCCGGTGGAGCACAAGCAGCTGGTGGCGCGCAGCGGCACCTACTTCATCGCCCTGTGCGTCTTCATCCTCGCCGCGATGGCGGCCCTGATGCCGTTGATGATCCGCATCCTGCTGCACAGCCCGGCGTACTGGTCGGTGGGGCCGACGACGCTCATCCTGACGCTCGCCAACGTCCTCTACTGCCTCTACTACGTGCTTTGGGTCGGCTGCAACGTGGCCAAGAAGAACCGCCGCATCCCGTTCATCACGGCCATCGCCTCGGCCGCCAACATCGCCCTCAACTTCGCGCTCATCCCCAAGTACGGGATGGTCGCGGCGGCCTGGACGACAGTGCTCGGCTTCGCGATCCTCTCCGCCGGCGTCTACGTGCTCTCGCAGAAGTACTACCCGATCAAGTACGAGTGGGCGCGCTTCCTCAAGATCGCCGTCGCCGGCGGCGTCGCCATCGCCGGCGCCTGGGGGATGTCGCGCCTCGTCGGCCTGCAGGTCTACCTGCCGTTCGTGCAGATCCTGGTGCGCGAGCTGGCCGTGGCGCCGATGCTGCTCCTGTTCCCGTTCACGCTCTGGGCGACGCGCTTCTTCACGCCCGGCGAGCGGCGTTCGCTGGGCGCCGGCGCGAGGCGGCTGCTGCACCGCGGCGGCGCGCCCGAGGCGCCGCTCCTCGGCGCCGCCTCGGCGGAGCACCCCGCCGACGAACTGAGCTGCGACGACATCGAGGCCGAGCAGGAAGAGCTCGAGATCGAGGCCGACACGCGGCTGGAAGTCAGCCAGGGCGACGCCCCGGGGGTGTGAGATGAGGCGAGGCTCAAGAGGCGCACCGGAGACGAGGTTCAGGGGATGCGACGTGAGGCGAGGCGACAGATGAAGCGGCTCCTCGTGGTGGCCAACCCGTTCCCGCCGGTGGCGAGTGCTGGGACGACGCGCCTGGTGCGCTTCCTGCGGCACCTGCCCGAGCACGGCTGGGAGGCGACGGTGCTGACGACGAAGTCGAGCGGGCCGGCGGACGTCCCGGCGGGCGTGCGCGTGCTGCGCGCCCCGGTACTGATGCCGCGCCGGCTGCTCGGCGGCGGCCCGCGCAGCAAGCGCATCCACGACTGGGTGAGCGTGCCCGACCCGTACGCCGCGTGGATCGGGCCGGCGGTCGTCAGCGGGCGCCGGCTGCTCCACGACGAGCGCTTCGACGTGCTCCTCTCGAGCCAGCCCCGGCCGAGCACGCACCTGGTCGCGGCGAGCCTCGCGCGCTCGTCCGGCCTGCCGTGGCTGGCCGACTACCGCGACCCGTGGGCGACCTACCAGTTCCGGCACACCCCGACGGCGGCGCACCGCGGCGCCCACCTGCGCCTCGAGGCGTGGGCGCTGGAGCGCGCCGCCGCGGTGACCGGCGTCAACGCGCCCATAGTCGACGACATCGTCGCGCGGCACCCGTGGCTGGCCGGCCGCGCCCACGTCCTGCCCAACGGCTTCGACCGCGACGAGGTGGCCGAGCCGGTGACGCTCGGCGACGGCTTCTGGCTCGTGCACACCGGGCGGCTGTACGGCCGCGAGCAGCAGGTGAGCGCCTTCCTCACCGGCCTCGCCGCGCTGCCGCCCGAGGTCAAGGCGCTCTTCGTCGGCGTCGCCGAGGACCGCGTGCTGCCTGAGGCCCGGCGCCTCGGCCTCGGCGAGCGCGTGCGCGTGGAGCCGCTCGTACCGCACGGGCGCGCGCTCGGCTACCAGCGCGCCGCCGGCGCTCTGCTGCTGGTCAACGGGCGCCGGCCCGAGTCGATGTCGAGCAAGGTCGTCGAGTACCTGCAGGCCGGCCGGCCTATCTTCGCCATCTCGCCGGCCGGCTCCGCCGCGCGCACCCTCTTCGACCAGGTCGGCGGGGCGGTCTGCGTCCTGCCCGACGAGCCCATGGCCGCGCCGCTCGCCGGGTTCGTCACCGCTGTCCGGCAACGCGTCGCCCCGGCGGCCGACCCCACGGCCCTCGAGCGTTACGAGCTCGGCCGCCTCCCCGCCGAGCTCGCCGCGATCCTCGACGGCCTGCGCGCCGGCCCGGAGGCGTGGCGCGCCGGCCCGACCGGCGCTCGCGGCACGCCGGGCGACGCGGAGCCGGGCACCCATGCCGGGGGCTGGCCCGATGGTACGATGAGCCGATGACCGAGCCCTCCGGACCAGGTCCCGTGACGCTCTCCCACGCGCGGTCCACGCTCGCCGACGCCGGCGTGATCCTCGCCGGCGCCGCCGTCACCGTCGTCCTCGCCGCCGCACTCTCGCGCCGCCCGGCGCAGGGCCTTTCGCTGCTCGCCGTGTTCGCGCTCGTCGCCGTCGTCGCACTCAACCGGCGGCGCATCGCGAGCGCGCGCCTCGGCGCGGTCCTTGCCGCCGCACTCGTGGTGCTGCCCGCCGTCGGGCTTCTCGGGCCGGCGGCGGCTCTCCCTTCCCAGCCGCAGCTCACGCTCTATCGCCTCCTGCTCGCCGCCATCGTCTTCGTCGGCGTGACGTACCTCGTCGTGCTGCGCGACCCGTTGCCCTTCGCCGCCAAGGACGTCGCGCTGCCCGTCGTCCTCTGGTTCGCGTGGCTCTTCGTCGGCCTCCTCTGGGCCGGCGACAAGGCATCCGCGCTCAACTACATCGCCATCGTCGTCACCATGATGGCGCTGCTCTTCGCGACGGCCGCCTGCGGCGGCTCGCGCCGTCGCCTGCGCGCCTTCGGCTACCTGATGATCGGCGCCTACGCACTGATCACCGGCTACGCCGTGTTCGAGCTGGCCACCGGCATCCACCTGCCGTTCTCCAAGCAGGCCACCGTCGCCACCGTGCAGCAGTTCAACATCGCGACCAGCGTGTTCGTGAACCAGAACGACCTCGCGACCTACCTCTCCATCTGCTGGCCGTTCCTCCTGGCTGCGTTCTTCTTCACGCGCAAGGTGGGCTGGCTCGTCGTGGACGTGGCGTTCATCGTGCTCGCCGGCCCCGTCTTCCTGAGCACCGGCTCGCGCTCGAGCCTCATCGCCGCCGGCATCGCGACGGTCGGCGCCGTGGCCCTGTACGCCCGGCTCGGCTCCCGCCTGACCACGCGCAGCGGCAAGATCGTCGGGGTCGCCGCCGCCGTAGCCATCGTCGCCCTCGGCGGCTTCCTGCTGTTCAACGACTCGCAGAGCCCGCTGCTCAACCAGTTCCGTCTGCAGACGCTGCTCAGCCAGGCGGCGAGCGGCGCTGGCTCGGGCGCCATCCGCTCCGACCTCACGAGCCAGGGGCTGGAGATCGCCGGGCGCAGCCTGCTGCTCGGCGCCGGCGCCGGCCAGGCGGAGCACATCATCGCCCAGGGCGCCGGCGCGCTCGGCATCACCAACCTGCACAACTGGTGGCTGGAGACGTACGCCGACGGCGGCCTCGTGGGCTTCGTGCTCCAGGCCGGCTTCTTCGTGCTGCTCATCGCCGCGCTCTGGCCCATCGCCCGCCGCGCGCCCGACCCGTTCGTGCGCTACCTCGCCGGCGGCACGCTGCTGGCGCTGATCGGGTTCACCGTCGGGTCGCTGGGCCCGAGCAGCTCGGTGGGCTTCGCGCCGATGTGGGTCATGTACGGGCTCGGGCTCGCCGTCGTGAGCCGGGCGCGCCTTACGGCGGCGGAGGACGCCGGAATCCCAGCCGGGGCGGAGGGCGCGAGGCGCCCGGACGCAGCGGGCAGCGCGGTCCCGGAGACGCGCGCTTGAAGGTCCTCGTCGTCTCGCACCTCTACCCGTCCCCGGGCATCGAGCGACACCTCTTCGTGCACGAACAGATCCTGGCCCTGCGCGAGCTGGGGGTGGAGGCGAGCGTGCTCTCGCCGACGCCGTACACGCCGCGGGTGCTGTGGCGCGACCCGCGGCTGAAGGCGCGCGGCCAGAAGCCGCGGACGGCCGCGCGCGACGGTGTCCCGGCCGAGTACCCGCGGGTGCTGCAGCCGCCGAGGCGCCTGCTCTTCGACCGCCTCGGCGACCTCGCCTACCGCAAGGTCCGCTCGCTGCCGTCCCTGACGAGCGGCGGCTACGACCTGGTGCACGCCCACCAGGCGCTGCCCGACGGCGCGCTCGCCCAGCGGCTGGCCGCCGACCTGGGCGTGCCCTTCGTCGTCACGGTCCATGGCGCCGACGTCTACCAGCACCTGCGAATGGGCGGCGCCACGGCGGCACGCACGCGCGCCGTGCTCGGCGCCGCCGGCGCCGTGATGGCCAACTCGAGCGCCGTCGCGCGGCTCCTCGCGGACGTCGTGCCCGAGGA
>CAIWHY010000491.1 GCA_903912585.1 uncultured Thermoleophilia bacterium
CCAGCGCCGAGAGCGGACGGCCGAGGACGCGCTGGCTGTCGATGAACTGCGGCAGGTAGCGCCGGACCCACGCCGCGAGACCGCGGCGCCGGTCGCCGGCGTCGCAGGCGGTGAGCGCGCGCAGGCGCCCGGAGCGCTGCAGGGCGGCGCCGCCGCCGAGCGCGAGCACCAGCAGAATCGCGGCGACGATCAGCGCACGCACCGCCCAACCCGGCACGGCGAGCACCGAGACGAAGAGCAGCGCGAACACGACGAACATCGCCGCCGCCAGCAGCTGCTCTGTGACGGTCATGCCCAGCGTCGTTGCGAACGGGACTCGGGCGCCGCGACGACGCAGGAGCAGGTAGAGGACGTAGGGGTTGAGCAGCATTCCTACGCGCACCGGCATCAGCACGTTGGCGAGCAGGCCGATGCTGGTACACGAGAAGGTGTCGACGATGCTCGGGCGCACGTCGTCGTGGGCGTGCACAATGAGCTTGAGCGCGTAGCTCGACAGGACCAGGGCCAGCAGCAGCAGACCGATCGCGGCGAGCATCCAGCCCCAATCCGCGGCCAGGAACGAGTGCACCATGCGCGCGAACTGGCCGTGCGCAAAGACCGCGGCGGCGAGCACGACCAGCAGCGCGCCGAGGATCCACCAGCGCCGCGACGGCCGCTTCAGGAGGTCCTGGGCGGCGCGCAAACGCGATGCTGTCGTCCGCGGAGTGTCCATGTCCTTACCTTCATCGGCATCTTGCCCGGGCGGGCAAGCCGTTCACGTTGGTCTGAGCTTCGAGTATGGGCGCACTCCATATGCTCGACAACCCGGGTCCGGCAAACCCCGCGCTTGCGGCCGGACGCCGCCGCCGCCGCCGCCGCCGCCGCCGCCGCCGCCGCCTCGGGCCGCTCACGCCGTCGCCCAGCGCCGACTTCGGGTTCCGAGCACGATGTCCTCGACGTGGGATACTGTGAGTCGTCCGCCGGCGCGAGAAACGCGCCGGCGGTGAAGGGAGCGCGCATGCCAAGGTGCAGGACAGGGGTGATAGCCGGCTCTCTCGGCCGGGTCGCCGGCCTTGCCGGAGCGCTCGGCATCATCGCGGCGCTGCTGCTGGGAGCGGCCGGCTGCGGCTCCGCCTCGTCGCACACGAGCGCGCCCTCACCGTACGCCTCGGCGAAGGCCGTGGCCGGCGTCTTCTCCGACCCGGCGCACGGGTTCACGCTCAAGTACGACGACAAGCTGCTTGCCGCGGCGCTGCCGGCCGATGCGCCGTGGGTCGCGCAGTTCGAGAAGGCGCTGGGGGCCGGCAAGACGACGTTCGTCGTCGCCTTCCATCTGCCGGTGCAGGGCACGGCTTCGCCGGCCGCCGGGCAACTGCCGATCCCCGTGCAGGCCGTCGGCGCGACGCTGACCAACCTTTCGGCCGCCGGCTACCAGGAGCTGATAGCGCCGGCGACGCTCAAGACCTACGCCAAGCAGATCCACGCGCAGGCCCGCAAGTACTACGGGCCGGCCACCCAGACTCAGCTCACCAAGGTGGGCGGCTACCCGGCGATCTCGACGGCGTCCTACAGGGCCGACAAGTCCGGGCGCAAGGCGCTCATCTGGACCGTCAGCGTGTTCACGCCCCGGTGGAACTACCTCTTCTACACGGTCGCCGACGCCGCCAACGCCAAGCATGTCGTGCCGGCGTTCGACGCCGTGCTGCGCTCGCTCCAAGTCACGAAGTAGGGCGCGGGCGGGCGCGTCGCTGGGCACCGCCTCCCGCCACCGCGGCCCGCGGTATCGCGCGCAAGCAACGGCGCTACTTCCTCACGCGCAGCGTCAGCTGGACGTCGACGCCGCCCGATGGCTGGGCCATCAGCACAGTGACGCTCCACTCGCCGACGATGGAGAGCTCAAGACCGTTGCCGGTCCACGCCCCGTCGGCGGCGCGCGAAAGCTTGAGCGTCGAGGCGTTCACGCCGGGGCGGGACTGGAGCGCGAAGCCCAGCGTCACGCCCGTGACGGCACTCTTGGGCCTGCCGGTCGTGTAGTCGTCCACGCGGGCGACGAAAGCGTTGCGGCCCACCCGTCCCGGCGTCGCCGTCAGGGTCACGTGGACGGTCCGCGCGATGTCGTCGCCGGCGGCCACGGCCTGGAAGCCGTAGTCGGCCGGCGCCGCCGCGGCCGTGTTGGCCGGAGCGAGCCCGGCGAGCACGGCGGTCGCTGCGAGGACGCAGGCGAGCACGACAAGTTCGGCGCGAGAGTCGTCGCGCATGCGCCGGCCGGCGCCCTCGTCGCGGTCCAGCGCCGGCACGTGCCGGAAGTGGTTGATCGCCGCGAGGCCGACCACCACCGCGACCAGGCCGACCTTGACGAGCAGCGTCACGCCGTAGCTCGTGTGGATCAGGTCGGGGGGCGCTCCGATCTCGGTGATCGCGCGCAGCACGCCCGTCACCACGACCACGACCAGCGTCCACGTGGCGATGCGCGAGAACACGCGGACGGGCTGGGCGCGCGAGTCCGGGGCGAGGCCGCGGATGCCGAGGAGCAGCCACGCGAGCCCTCCGGCCCACACGCCGATCGCGGTCATGTGGATCCACTGCTCGAGGATGTTGAGCGGCCGCAAGGTGGCGGGCGCGGCCGCGTGCCCGGCGAGCACGTGAGCGAGCACTGCGACGACCGCCGTTCCGCCGATCGCGGCGAGCGCGGGGCGGCCCGGCCAGAGGTCCATCGCGACGACGGCGACGCCGCAGGCGATCACGGCGACCCCGAGGACCAGCAGGTACTCGCCCTCCCTGGTCAGGAACAGCGGCAGCAGGGAGGGCGCGCCGACCATGCTGCGCTCGGCGCCGATCAGCGCGACGACGCCGGCCACAGCGAGGAGCACGGCCACGCGCAGGACGCCGAGCCCTCCGGCGGGCAGCCGGGCGCCGAAGGCGCGCCACACCGTCACCGCGCAGCCGATCAGCAGCGCCAGGCCCACGTAGACGAGCCAGCGGCCGGCCCCGGACACCGCGTCCAGCCACGGTGAGGTGGCGAGGAGACTGACGGTCACGATGCTGCCCGGGCCAGGTACGGCGCCGACCCCGAAGGCGAAGGCGCTGTCCTCTACGTGGCCGTCGCTGCTCGAGACCGACCGCCAGTTGACGGTGTAGACGCCGGTCGGCAGCCGCCCGGAGACCGGCGCCAGAAGCTGGGCCGGCTGGCCCGGCACCGCCTGCGCCGGCCCCACCTGCTGCACGAGGCGAGCCGCGGAGTCGACGACGAGGATCCGTGAGAGCTTGGGGTCCACCGGCTCCGAGAAGGTGAGGACGATCGCGGTCGGCGAGACCGACACCGAACTGTCGACCGCCGGAACGGATCTGGTAAGCGCCGCATGGGCCGCGGCCGGCGGCGCCCAGACGGCGCCGGCCGCCAGGCCGGCGAACAGCGCGACCAGCGCGAGCAGAGCCGCAGCGGAGACGGCCTGAGCCAGCGGCCTGGGCGCCCTCAGCGTCACCGATCTAGAGCAGGTAGACGACGATGAAGACCGCGACCCAGACCGCGTCGACGAAGTGCCAGTAGTAGGTCGCCGCGTCTACCATCCCGCTGGTGCCCGGAGACGTCCCGAGTTCCAGGCGCCGCTCGCGGCGGGCGCGGAAGAAGAGGAAGACGAGCAGGCCGAGGCCGCAGAGCACGTGCAGGCCGTGGAACCCGGTGAGCGTGTAGAAGGTCGAGGCCAGCAGACCGCCCGAGAGCCCGAAGCCGAGGTGCGAGTACTCCCAGGCCTGCCCGCCGATGAACAAGGCGCCCAGGATGATCGTCAGGACGAGGTAGGCGTTGAAGGCGCCCGTCCGCCGTTTGCGATAGCTCACCTGTGCGTAGTGCGCGGCCACGCCGCTGAGCACCAGGTTCAGCGTGTTGATGGCCGGGAAGGTGGCGTGCAGGTGCCCGGCCGCCGAGAGGCTGTTGTTGTGGATGTGCAGATGGATGTCGGCGGCGATGAGGGCGCTGAAGAACACCGACTCGGAGCCGATGAAGACGAGCATCGACAGGCCCATGAAGGAGAAGCGATGGCCGCTCATGTCCTCGGCCATCGGCTCGGTCCAGTGCTGGCTCATCCAGACGGCGGCGACCAGGAGGAGGAAGGCGCCGCCGATAGCCGTCACGACCAGCGTGGTGAGCAGGCCGATCGCCACGAGCAGGAAGCCGAAGGCCACGAAGAACGGCGCGATCGTGGACTGTTCCGGCTCGGGTCCGATCACGGTGCCCGCCTCGCCGGCGGCCGCCGCAAGCGCGATGAGCGAGCCGCCCGGGCGGTCCGCGTCGGGGCCCGCGCCGCCGCCCACGCTGCCGCTGGCGCCGCCGTCCGCGTCGAAGTCGACGCCGGTCGGGTCGCCCGCCACGGCGGCCTCCTGCTGGAGGTCCCAGATCGGGCGCGGGCTGCGGATCGGCGGCAGCCCGCGGTAGATGCCGTGCGGCGGCGGCGAGGTGGTGGCCCACTCGAGCGTCCACGCGCGCCAGGGGTTGTCCCCCGCGACCTCGCCGGAGCGCGCGCTCGTGACGATGTTGTAGATGAACAGCAGGAACGACGTGGCGAGGATGTAGGCGCCGATGGACGACACCAGGTTGAGCGTGTTCCAGCCGAGGTTGGGCGCGTAGGTGTAGACGCGGCGCGGCATGCCCATCATCCCCAGCGCGTACATCGGCAGGAAGGTGAGGCTGAAGCCGACGAGCGTGAGCCAGAACTGGTACTTGCCGACGCGGTCGTTGAGGAAGCGGCCCGTGACCTTGGGGAACCAGTAGTAGATGCCGGAGAAGACGGCGAACACTGTGCCGGCGATGAGCACGTTGTGCAGGTGGCCGACAATGAAGTAGGTGTCCTCGGCCTGCCAGTCGAACGGCACCGAGGCCTGCATCACGCCGGTGATGCCGCCGATGGTGAACAGCGCGATGAGGCCGCAGGCGAAGAGGAGCGGCGTCTTGAAGCGCAGCGCGCCGCCCCACATCGTCGCCAGCCAGTTGAAGATCTTCACGCCCGTCGGGATGGCGATGAGCATGCTGGTGCCGGCCATGATGACGTTGAACATCGTCGGCAGCCCGGTGGCGAACATGTGGTGCGCCCACACGAGGAAGCCGAGGAAGCCGATGATGCCGAGCATCACGATCATCGAGTTGCGCCCGAAGAGCTGCTTGCGCGAGAACACCGGCACGACCTCGCTCATCACGCCGAACGCCGGCAGGATCAGGATGTACACCTCCGGGTGGCCGAAAAACCAGAAGAGGTGCTGCCACATGATCGGCTCGCCGCCCTTGGCGGGGTTGAAGAACACCGTGCCGTAGTGGCGGTCGAGGTACAGCATCGCGATCGCCGCCGTGAGGCTGGGGAAGGCGAAGAGGATCAGGAACGAGTTGATGAACGTGGCGACCGAGAAGATCGGCATCTGCCAGAGGCCCATGCCCTTGGCGCGGAAGCGCAGCATCGTGACGATGAAGTTGACCGCGCCCATGATCGACCCGGCGCCGAGCAGGGCGAGCGAGATCGTCCAGAAGGTCACGCCGTCGTGCGGCGAGTACGCCGTGAGCGTGAGCGGCGCGTAGCTGAACCAGCCCGTGTCGAGCGCGCCGCCGAAGAAGAAGCTGCTGTACAGCAGCAGCCCGCCGAACAGCGTCATCCAGTAGCTCATGGCGTTCATGCGCGGGAAGGCCATGTCCTTGGCGCCGATCTGCAACGGCACGAGGTAGTTGGCGAGGCCGATCAGCATCGGCATCGCGAACAGGAAGACCATCGTGGTGCCGTGCATCGAGAAGACCTGGTCGTACTGCTCCGGCGTGAGGAAGTGCATGCCGGGCCGGATGAGCTGCGTCTTCATCAGCATCGCCATGCCCACGGCGCAGAGGAAGAAGGCGAGACCGGTACAGAGGTAGAGCACGCCGATGCGCTTGTGGTCGGTCGTCGTGAGCCAGGCGCCGATGCCGTGCGGGCGCGCCGCCTCCGCCGCCACGTCCGCGGTCAGGATCACGTCGCTCACTTGAGCTCCTCCAGGTACGCGACCAGTTCCTGCTGCTGCGGCAGCGGGAGCGGGATCCGCGGCATCTGGCAGCCCGGCTTGACCGCCTGCGGATCCTGCAGCCACTTGAGCAGATTGGCCGGCGTGTTGACCATCGCGTAGGCGCCGATGCCGCCGCGGCTGCCGAAGTGCGTGAGGTCGGGGGCAAAGGTGCCGTGCATCGTCGTCCCGCGCACGCTGTGGCAGCTGCCGCAGGCGATCGTCGGCATCAGCTGCCCGCCGGCCATCGCCGCCGCGCCGGTGGGCGTCGCCGCCGGCTGGCCCTGGTGCTGCACCCAGGCGACGTACTCAGCCGGCGTCACGACCTTCATCACGAAGCGCATCTGCGCGTGCTGCACGCCGCAGAACTCGGAGCACTCTCCCAGGTACGTGCCCTTGATCAGCGGCGTGAAGGAGATGTGGTTCACGCGCCCCGGGATGGTGTCGACCTTGCCGCCCATCTGGGGTACCCAGAAGGAGTGGATCACGTCGGCGGCCTGCAGGTCCGCGTACACGGTGCGGTCGTTGGGCACGAGGACCTCGTTCGCGGTCTTGAAGCCCTGCGGCCCGAAGTCGAACTCCCACCACCACTGGTGCGCCACTACGGCGAAGCGCACCGAGGGGTCGCCGAACGCGAGCTGCTGCGTGGTGCGCACGGTGAGGAAGAACAGCACCGCCACGATGAGCGCCGGGATGAGCGTCCAGACGATCTCGATGGTCAGCTTGCCGGACGTCCGGGAGGCCTTGGTCTCCGGCCGCCGGCGGCCCTTGACGATCACGTAGGCGAGCAGGATCCATACGGTCA
>CAIWHY010000492.1 GCA_903912585.1 uncultured Thermoleophilia bacterium
CGAGGCGCACGAGCGCGGCCGCCGGCAGCGGCCGCCGCCGAGCCGCGGCGTCCGCGGCGGCAGCGACCTCGGCGGCCGTCACGTCGTCCGGCACGGCGATCATCATCGTCCAGTTCCAGGCGTCGCGCTCGTCCTGGAGTGCGTCCAGCGACGGCGGCGCGCCGCCGGTCCACCAGAGGCCCTCGAGCGGCGCCACCTTGAAGTCGCGCTCCGGCGTGGCCTTCTTGAGCGTGAACTTGAGCGTGTAGGCGACGCCGTAGAGCGCCTGCAGCGCCGCCTGGTACTCCTCAGCCGAGTTCGGGTCGCCGCGCCCGTCCAGCATCAGGAAGGCCAGCTCGGGCACCTCGACGATCACGGGTGTCCTGGCGGACGGCGAGTACAGCGGCTTGAGCGTCTTGACGAGGTCGAACGGGCTCACGGCGCTCTCCTCAGCACCGGCTCAGCCGCCACCACCGCCGTGGATCTTGCCGCTCTCGCCCCCGTGGCAGGTGCGGCAGTCCCTGATGTAGGTCGCCTGCCCCTGCAGGTTGATGGGCTCCGCGTTGTCGGCCGACATGGTCGAGGCCCACTCGGCGTGCGGGCTGTTGTGGCAGGCCTCGCACATGATCTTCTTGCCGTTCATGTTCTCGGGGCCGTTGGCCAGGTACGAGTTGCGGTAGAGCTGTCCCGGGTTCTCGGCGTAGGTCGCGCCGTGGCAGCCGGCGCACGTGGGCTCCTGCAGCCAGGCCTGCCTGCCGGCGGCCTGCGTGTCGGCCACCGTCCGCATGCTGCCGTGGCACTTGGCGTCGGTGCAGGTGAAGCCGATCGCCGCCATCCGCCCGCGCAGGCACTTGGTGATGGCGCCGGGGTGGCACGTATAGCAGGAGGGGGTCACGGTGGTCATCGTCATCTTGTCGGCGTGGAAGCCGTGGATCGCCTGTGAGAGCGGCTTGACGCCCGGGACGCCGGGCTTGCCGAGCGCGTTGTCGGCGTGGCACTCGGAACACGCGTGCCGCACGCCGGCCTGCAGGTCGGCGTAGAGGTGCGTGCCGTTGCCGGCGTCGTGCGCCTGCAGGATGCTCGCCGCCGTGTTCTGCGGGCCGTGGCAGTAGTCGCAGCGCATCTCGTCCGAGACCGGGATGACCACTTTGGGCTGCGTGGCCAGCACCTTGTTGGTCTTCGTGCTGCGCACCGTGATCTTGACCGTCTGCAGTGGATTGAACACGAGCTTGTCGCTGTATGGCGTGACCGGGATCGCGGTGGCGATCCACCAGCGGTCCTTGCTCGACCACTTCATCGTGCCGCTCAGCTTGTTGCCGGTGATGCCGACATTGGCCTTGAGGCCGGGGAACCCGTAGCTGGAGGCGTACTGCCAGAAGTCGGTCTTGCCGGCCGAGTAGGTGTTGCCGATCACGGAGTACTGGATCTTGATCCCGCTCGTGACGAGGCTCGCGCCTTCACTCCCACGGCGGAAGACCTGTACCTTCATGTTGTTGGCCGGCGGCAGGATCATGAAGCCGGCGTAGCTCTTCTGGAAGCAGTGCATGCCGAGGTCGTTGACGGCAAAGACGGCGTACTTGGCCTTCGAACTCGAGACCGGGAGCTGGCGTGCA
>CAIWHY010000493.1 GCA_903912585.1 uncultured Thermoleophilia bacterium
CCCCGCCCGGCCCCACATCGGAGGTACACGGTGAGCGAAGCTCCCGCCAACTACATTTCTGAACCACTCCTCGTCTATCTTGACGACGCCGCGTCCAACAAGCCCGCGCCCGGCGGCGGCAGCGTCTCCGCCTGCGTCGGCGCCCTCGGCGCGGCGCTCGTGGACATGGTCTGCAGCCTGACGTGCGGGCGCGAGAAGTTCGCCGCCGTCGACGCCGAGATGACCACGCTGTCCGGCGTCGCCCAGGTGGCCCGCGGGCGCCTGCAGCAGCTCCTTCAGGAAGACACCACCGCCTACAACGGCGTGATCGACGCCTACAAGCTGCCCAAAGACACGCCGGAGCAGCAGGCGGCGCGCACGGAGGCCGTGCAGGCCGGCCTCAAGGTCGCCGCCGACGTGCCGCTCGAGATCTGCCGCGTGGCCGTCGAGGTCTGCCGCCTCTCCAAGGTCGCGGCCGGCCTCGGCAACCCGCACGCGGTCACCGACGCCGGCATCGGCGCCGTCCTCGGCGAGGCCGCCGTCGTCGGCGCCGCCCTCAACGTCCGCATCAACCTCGGCTCGATCACCGACGCCGCCTACGTGGCTCAGACGGCAGCGATCATCGACGAGATCCAGGCCGAGGCCGCTGCGCTGCGCGCCGACGTCCTCGCGATCACGCTCTCCAAGATCTGAACGCGCACCAGCAGAAGGACATCACCGATCCCCTGACGAGACACGAGAGGCAAGCAATGGCAGCTGAGATCATCGACGGCAAGGCGATCGCCGCAGAGGTGCGCGAAGAGATCAAGGCCGAGGTCGCCAAGCTGGCGACCGGCGGCGTCAAGCCGGGCGTCGCCACCATCCTGGTGGGCGACGACGGCGGCGCTTCGTTCTACCGCGGCCAGATCGAGAAGAACACCGCCACGGTGGGCTTCGACTACTTCAACCACACCCTCCCGGCCGGCACCTCCGAAGCCGAGATCCTCGCGCTCATCGCCAAGCTCAACGCCGACGCGCAGGTGCACGGCATCCTGGCGCTCATGCCGATGGCCGCCGAGATCGAGCAGAACGCCGTGTTCAACGCGATCGCGCCCGAGAAGGACCTCGACTGCGTGAACCCGGCCAACATCGGCCACGTTCTGCTCGGCGACCAGCTGTTCGCGCCGGCGACGCCCTCGGCCTGCATCGAGATCCTCGACCGCGAGGGCATCGAGCTGCAGGGCCTCGACGTGACGATCGTGAACCACTCCAACATCGTCGGCAAGCCGGTCGCGCTGCTCTGCCTCAACCGCAACGCCTCGGTCCACGTCGTGCACGTGTTCAGCAAGGACGTGCCCGCCGCCTGCCGCGAGGCCGACGTGCTGATCAGCGCGGCGCCGGTGCGCGGCCTCATCAAGAAGGAAATGGTCAAGCCGGGCGCCGTGGTGATCGACGTCACCACCATGCGCGGCGACGACGGCAAGCAGGTCGGCAGCCTCGATTGGGAGGGCGTGCTCGAGGTCGCCGGCAGCGCTACGCCGGTGCCGGGCGGCGTCGGCCCCGTGACCAACGTCATGCTGCTCAAGAACGCGCTCCTCGCCTGCAAGGCTCAGACCGGGATGAGCTGAGCGGAGCCGGGCGCGCGGGGCGGGTGCGCAGGGCGCGACGGCGGCGGCCCGCGGCGCCGGCCACCGGCGCCC
>CAIWHY010000494.1 GCA_903912585.1 uncultured Thermoleophilia bacterium
CCCGCCGGCCCCCCTCTCCTCGTTCGCAGCAGTCGCCGCCTGTCGATCGCGGTCGCCTGATCGCGGCCGTCCGATTGCGGCCGGGCTCTACTCGATCATGCGCTCCACTGCTTGTAGCGCCTTGACGCGGACATGCTCGCCGACGCTGACCTCGTGGTCGAGCACGTCGTCCCACTCGTCACCGAGCGTGGCGATGCACTTCTCGAGCGTCGTGAGCTTCATGTTAGGGCAGACGGCGCGCCTTGACGCCGGGATGAACTTCTTGTCCGGGTAGAGCGTGCCGAGGCGATACAGGAGGCCGGTCTCCGTGGCGACGATGAAGGTCGTCGCCGCGTTCCCGGCCGGATACCGAAGCATGCCGGACGTGCTCGTGACGATATCGGCGATGTCGAGCACCTCGCGCCGGCTCTCCGGGTGCGCCATGAGCACGGCACCCGGCTCGGCGGCGCGGAGCTCCTCGATCTCGGCGGCGCGGAAATCGTCGTGCACGTGGCACCAGCCCTGCCAGAGGATCATCGTCTCCTCGCGGCCGGTCTGGCGGGCGACGTAGTCGCCGAGGTTGCGGTCCGGCACGAAGATGATCTTCTGGTCCTTGGGGAAGCGCTCCACGATCTGCACCGCGTTGGCGCTCGTACAGCACACGTCGGTCTCGGCCTTGATGTCCGCCGACGTGTTGACGTAGGCGACCACGACGGCGTCCGGGTGCTGCGCCTTGAGCGCGCGCAGCCCGTGCACCGTGACCATGTCGGCCATCGGGCAGCCGGCGCGCTTGTCCGGCATGAGCACCGTCTTCTGCGGCGCCAGGATGTAGGCGGTCTCGGCCATGAAGTGCACGCCGCAGAACAGGATGACCTGATGCGGGTCCGCGGCGGCGATGCGCGAGAGCTCGAGCGAGTCGCCGGTGAAGTCGGCGGCGTCCTGCACGTCGGGGCGCTGGTAGTTGTGCGCCAGGATCACGACGTCGCGCTCGGCGGCGAGCTGGCGGAGCTCCTGCTGCAGCGCGTTCAGATGGGGCATTTGGTCACCCTGGGGCGGGCTGGAGACCCCGGTCGGAGGATTGCTCGGTGTGTGACGGCGATTATACGGCGCGGCGCCGCGGGCTGCGCTCGGGCCTCGGCGTCGATGCCCGTGCGCCCGGCGCCTTGCGCCGCCCCGGCGCAGGAAACCCGGCGGCTCGTGCGAAGCCTGCAGGAACGCTTCGACGGTCGAGGGAGGTCACGCACTTGCAGGACGCACACGCGAGCGAGGCCGGTACGCAGCTGGCGCCACGGCCCTACGGGACCCTCGAGCGCGCCGGCCGCGGCAGCTGGTGGGCGCTCGGCATCGTCATTCTCGTCATCCTCGCGTTCATGGGTCTGGCGCGGTTCGGGACGTTCATCATCCCGTCGCTGATCGGCATCGTGCTGGCGACCACGCTGAGCCCGGTCGTCGGATGGCTTCATCGGCGGCACATCCCGCGGCTGCTGGCCGCCGCCTTCATCAGCGTGTTCATCGTCGCCGGGCTGGTGCTCCTGGCGTGGGGGATCGTCTCCCTCGTGGTCAACCGCAGCCCCCACATCTGGGACATGCTCAAGGGCGGCGCCGACGAGATCGATCGCTGGCTCGGCCGGTATGGCGCGGCGCGGGGGGCCATCAATGGGCTGCGCACGCAGCTCAGCAGCGTCCAGCGCGGAGCCGCCGCCGGCATGCTGCCGCTGGCCCTGAGAGGCGTGCGCGCCCTGTACTCGGGGGTCGTCGCGATCTTCCTCGCCGCGGGATTCAGCTTCTTCTTCCTGTGGGAGGGCCCGGACGTACGGCGCTGGGTGTCGCGCCACCTGACATTGCCGGAGGACGTCGGCGACGAGATCACCGCCAGCCTCGTGCACACGACCCGGCGCTACGTCGCGGGGCTCTCGTGCATCGGCGCCTCGCAGGCCGTGATCGTGGGGGCGACCGCGGCGATCAGCGGAATAAGCGCCTGGCCGGTGATCGCCTTCGTGATCTTCCTCGGCAACTACATCCCGTACATCGGCGGGCTTATCGCCGGCGCGTTCGCGGTCGTCCTCGCGCTCGGCGACAAGGGGCCGACGGCGGCGCTGGCGGTGCTGATCGCGATCGTGATCGCCTACTTCGCCGGCTCGCACCTCGGAGTGTTCTTCATCGGCGGGGCGATCGACCTGCCGGTCACGGCGGTGTTCGTGCTCACCATGACCGGCGCCGCAGTGGCCGGCATCTTCGGCGCCGCGGCGACGGCGCCGCTGGCGCGGCTGGTGATCGACGCACGGACGATCATCCGAAAGCACGCGGAAGCCGAGGCCGCGCCGCCCTCCGGCGCGCCGCCGCCGGCCTGACGACGACGGGCCGGCTTGCGGCCGGCCCGTCGGGGTCATCGTCAGTGGCGCGGGCGGGCCGGCGCGGCGGCTACTCGCGCTTCGCCGGCTCGTGGTCCTTCCAGCCGCCGACGCTCTTGACGCGATCGAAGAAGCCCGTCTCTTCCATGATCGTCTGGACTTCCTTCACGGCCTCCTCGGCCGGGAACATGCCGCCCAGGCCCATCTCCTCGCGCATCGCGTCGCGGTTGGCGATGAACTCCTTCCACTTCGGCCCCCAGGCCTCGGCGATGGCGCTGAAGAAGACGTGCGGCGTGCCGCCCATGCCCTTGTCGTAGAACTGCTCGCCCCAGGCGGCGAACATCTCGACGTGCTTGATGCCGTAGCCGCTCTCGACCTGCATGCTGCGCACCACCTGGTTGATCACGGCGACGCTGTTCTTGCGCGGGCAGCGGCTCTGGCAGGTGTAGCAGTAGAAGCAGAACCACACGGAGTCGTCCTCGAGCAGTGTGGGGTCGCCTTCGAGGGCGCGGCGCGCGACTTCGCGCGGGACGTAGTCGGTGAAGCGGGCCGCCGGGCAGCCGGAGGTGCAGATGCCGCACTGGATGCAGCTCTCGAAGCCCTCTTTGTGGTCGTGCATGCGCGGGTCGTTGACGATGCGGTCGACGAGGTCGCGGCGGGCGGAAGTGCGGCTCTTGAACTCCGTCTCGGCGATGTGGGCGTAGGGGTTGTCGAGGTTGGGGCCGTCGGGCGCGGGGGCCTGGGCGTCTTTGGCGGTGTCGTCAGTCATCGGAACGCGCCTCCGGGGCGGTGGGGACGGCCCGGAAGAACTCGGGCCAGAAGTGGACGGGGACGTCGAGCTTGAGCTCTCGCGCCGCCGAGCGCACGTTGTCGCGGCAGAGCGAGCAGGTCGTGACGATGGGAGCGTGGCGACCGGCCGCGAACTCGAGCAGCATCGCGCTCGCCTTGGTGGCGCCGCGGTACATGCCGCCGAGGGCGCCGCAGCAGCCGCTGTGCAGCGTCGGGTAGTCGAGCTCCATGACGACGCCGGCCTGATCGGCGGCGTCGCCGAGCGAGGCGAGAGCCGCGTCGCGATCGGCGAGGCAGCCTACGTAGGGCACGAAGCCGGGGGCCGCGGCCTGCATCGTGAGGCCGCCGCGGCGCGCGCGCTCTGTGAGCGCGTCCCAGAGCGGGAGCGCGGCGACGCCGGACTCCACGAGGCCGGCGTCGCAGGCCGGGCACGCCGTGCAGACGCGCTCGTCCGTCGAGAACTGGCTCGCCACGGCGCCGCGGCTGGGATGGCCGCAGCAGCCGGCGTCCGTCGCCTCGTCGAGGCGGACGCCGAAACCGGCGGCCACCTCGTGCACCACGGCGTGCAGCTCGTGGTCCTGCGGCAGCGCGCAGCCGGCATAGAAGGGCAGCGTCACGGCGGCGCCGGCGGCGGTCGTGAG